>JAISYD010000095.1 GCA_031270145.1 Planctomycetota bacterium | reverse complement strand
CCGGAAGGGCCAAGCAAACGGTTAAGGCGTATTTCCTTTCCGACAAACATAGGGATTTTTCCTTTCAGACGCGGATAAAACGCGGGAAAATGACGAAACGACGAAACAATATAAAAGGTCAACCAATATTGGCGAAATTCTCTGAGGTGGCCCGGGTTGTCAATACAAAATAAACGCGAGTTTATGTAACAGTCAGCTACCCTCCACGCGCCGGTTCACTCTTCAGCCCGCGTTGTTCATGCGGGGCCGGTTTGCCCAATAGACCGCCGCCGGGGTTCTACGCCCAAGACTCGAGTGCCGCCGTTCGGTGTTGTAGAATTCCAGGTATAATTTCCCGGGCCATTATACTCGCAATCATGCGTCTTCGCGACATAACAGGGTATTTATAATATAAATACAAACAAATAGCACATCACGCGAAGAAAAGAATATTACTATTGGTATAATCAATTGTCAAACATTTTTTGCGGAAAAAACTTCCTTTCATCCCTATTGCAACGGCTGTTCCAATAGAAGTCTTTAAAACACATGCGATAACGGATTGTATTATATACTTGTCGCGGGTTGAAATTGTGAAACGGATATGGTTTTTCACGGCGCCTTGCTGCCGTGAAAACCACGGTGGACTGAACGCGTCGTTCCATTTGGGGTGTTGAATGGCTGGGAGTGGAGTGGTTTTGGCCGGGGAGTGAGGTTTTTGCGGCTGTTTTTGAGGCGGTTTCTTCGTTTGCGGCATCTTTTCGATGTTAGAAGACAAAAGGGCTTTTCACCGTCGGGCCGACGGTGTGTTGTTGTTGGCGAATTGTCGATAAGCCGGATTGTGGTTATTGGTTGCGATTTCTTGGGCGCGGCAATTACTCAAGGCGTTTGCCGTCGCAATAGGGACATCGGACGAAGCCTGGCCTGGGCTTGTCGGGGTCGGGAATGTTTCCCTTCACAGGCGTTCCGTTCGTCGGAAGGAGTCGTGCCCGTGTCGCAAGTTGGCGATTTGCCGGATACCATCATTTCGCCCATCCCCTACTGGCTATTCCATAAAGTGGAAACCGAATATCGGCCGAAATTACAATTTCCATAATCATCTGGCATTTCAAATGTTAAGAGATAATTAAAAAAATCTAATAATTTTCTTGACATTGGCAACTTTATAGTGTAGAAGGTTCTCCGTTTCGGCCGAATCCGGGCCGGTACCGTCGCCAGCCAAAATGGCCGGGGCGGACGAGGAGGCCGATCCCCTCCGGTCCGTCGCCGGGCACTCAAGGACGCGCCATGCGGGGCCGCTTCCCGGCGGTCGCGTTTTTTTGTCCCGCCCCGGCGGGAAATCGGCGTCCCGGAAGTTTTCAATGCCTTTGCGCAAAAAGGAGGATCGTCATGAAGAAGAGCGAAGCCGAATTGTTGCGGCGACGTTCGCCACCAAGGCGGAGCGCCAGGCGTTTTGGACCCGCCTCATGGAGGACGAAAGCCTTAAGATCCGGGATCGCCTGCGGGCCGCAGAGCCGTTGGCCAAGTCCGAGGGCGACTTCCTGCCCCGGGAGGAGAACCATCCCACCTACAGCGTCTCCGCCATGTTCGAGTGGGCGACGCGGGAGAAGGACGCCGAGACGAAGGCAAAGGAGGATGCCGAGGTGGCGGTCGGCAAAAGATACCGGCTCGGGAAGGACGATGAACTTGGACCCGCCGACCAGGCCCTATTCGACCTCTGGGACCAGCCGACCGGAGAAGGCGGATTGGAGGAAGTGCTTAGAAAATCGGCGGAACTGGAGAAGATCGCCATGGCCGACCGCAAGGCGAAAAAATCGAAATGTCCGCCGATCGGGAATACGGAGGAAGCCGAACCCGCCGCCCCGCCGCCTGAAAAACCGGGGGAAATGCCGAAGCCGGCGAACGCCGCCCCCAAGCCGGAAACGGCGAAATGTCCGCCGATCAAAAAGACCGGGGAAGCCGAACCCGCCGCCGAAGCGCCTGAAAAACCGGGGGAAACGGCGAAAACGGCGAGCGCCGCCCCCATGCCGGAAACAACGAAATGTCCGCCGATCGGGAAGACGGGGGAAGCCGAACCCGCCGCCGAAGCGCCGGCCGCCAGGCGACCCAAGCCGCCTGGCATATTTTATCCGCCGGCGGAGGAGGAGGTGGGCATCCGGGTCGGCAGTTTCCCGGCCTGCGCCACCTGTCTCCTGGATTTGGACTGAGCCCCGGTTCAGGGTTTTTGTTGCCGGAAGCGAATTGTCCGCCGATGCGCCTCGGCCCGCGAAGGCATTGTCTCCACCCGCATCGGCGCGACCATTCGCCGGTCGCTGAAAAGCGGCGGCTTTCTTCACCTGGATAATCCGTGGGCGGATACGCGTTTTTTTGATCGCGCGGCAATATCGTCGATGATCACGCCTGCCATGGCTTTGCGTTCTTTGACCGTTTGGCTCCGGATAAACTGAAGTTGTCAACAGGTCTGGATTTGCCGAAACATTAAAGCGCGCGAATAAGTGTGCCCCGCCGGTCGCGCCTTCTCCGAATCTCTCGGTTTCGAGCGGAGATGGACAACTGCGTTTTGCGGCAATGGCGAAGCGAATGGCCCTTCCGCCCAAGAAGAATGGTTGCGTTTTACCCGCCGGGGGATATGCTATTCTCCTAGGCATAATTGAGGGCAATAGCCCTAGCCGGGAGGAAGTGGCATGGCGATGTTCGGCAAGTTGCTTTTCGTGGGCGCCTTTGGCAAGGCCATAACCCTGCCCGCCCCGGCGGAGGGCGAGGGGGCTTCGTCCTCCCTCGCGGACGGGGCGCTGGAAATCCGTCCGCCCCGGAGCCGCGGGCCGGCCATGATCTCGGCCCGGTTCCACATCATGACCATGGCCTGATCCCGAGAGGGGAAACATGTTCCAGGAAAGCGATGACGATAACCTTGGCGGCGGGGCGCCGGAGCGGCCGGAAAACCCGGAAAGCACGGAGAATCCGGTCGTCCCGGTCGTCCCGGTTGAGCCGGAACGCAAAACCCGCGTTCCCGACATATTGCCGGTCCTGCCGCTCCGCGACGCCATCCTGTTCCCGGACATGCTGCTGACCTACGTGATCCAGGATGCCCGGGACATCCGCCTGGTGGACGATGTGTTGCTCCAGGACCGCTTTGTCGCCTTTGTGCCGGTCGTCCGGCCCCAGCCGGACGAGAATGACCCCTCCGCCCTGTGGGACAAGGGTTGCGCCGGGGTGATCCTCAAGATGATCAAGTTTCCCGATGGCGGCGTCCGCCTGCTGGTCCAGGGATTGAAGCGCATCCGGATCGAAACCATTCTGCAGCGCCAACCCTATTTCTCGGCCCGTACTTCGGAGATCCCGGACGCCGTCAAGCCTGGGGTGGCCCTGGACGCCCTGCATCGTTCGGTGCGGGACCAATTTAACCGCCTTCTCGGCCTTCTGTCCCATGTTCCGAACGAAGTGAAGCTCTCGGCGATCAACATCGCGGAGCCGGGCCGCTTCGCCGATCTGGTGACGGCCAACCTCAATCTCGCTATTGAGGAGCGCTGCTCCATCCTGGAGGCCGCCGACGTGGGTACCCGGCTGGAGCGGATATCCCTCCTGCTTGAGCGGGAAATGCAGATCGTGGAGCTGGGCGCCAAAATCCACGAGGACGTAAAGCAAAAGATCAACCAGGGCCAGCGCGAATTCTTCCTTCGGGAGCAGCTCCGGGCCATCCGCCGGGAATTGGGCGAACGTGATGACGACCGACCCGAGGCCGCCGAGCTGGAGAAGGCCATCGAGGCGGCCGGGCTCCCGGAGGAGGCCATGAAGGAGGCGAAGCGCGAATTGTCCCGCCTTGGGCGCATGCAGCCGGGTTCGGCCGAGTACACGGTGTCCCGGACCTATCTTGACTGGATGGCGAGTCTGCCCTGGAACGTGCTGACCGAGGATTGCCTCGACATGGAGAAGGCGCGGAAAATCCTCGACGCCGATCATTACGATCTGGACAAGGTCAAGAACCGGATAATCGAGTATCTGGCCGTGCGGAAGGTACATCCGGCCGGCCGCAGCCCCATCCTCTGCTTCGTCGGGCCTCCCGGGGTGGGTAAAACCTCGCTTGGCCGCTCCATCGCCAAGGCCATGGGCCGCAAGTTCGAGCGCATCAGTCTGGGCGGCGTGCGGGACGAGGCCGAGATCCGCGGCCACCGACGCACCTATGTCGGCGCCTTGCCCGGAAGGATCATCCAGGGGATGCGCCGGGCCGGCTCCCGCAACCCGGTGTTCATGCTGGACGAAATAGACAAGCTGGTTTCGGACATGCACGGCGATCCTTCCTCGGCTCTGCTGGAGGTGCTGGATACCGAGCAGAACCTGAATTTCCGCGACCATTACCTGGACGCGCCCTTTGATTTGTCCAAGGTGGTGTTCATCACCACCGCCAACACTCTCGAACCGGTGCCGCCGGCTCTCCTGGATCGCATGGAGGTGCTCCGCCTCGCCGGCTACTCCTCGGAGGAGAAACTGCGCATCTCCCGGCGCCATCTTCTGCCCAAGGTGTTGGCGGAACACGGCGTGCCGGCCCGCAAGGCCGTGTTCGACCGCTCCGCCCTGGCCACGGTAATCAATTCCTACACCCGGGAGGCGGGACTCAGGAATCTGGAGCGCGAGTTCTCCTCCATCGTCAGGAAAATCGCGGTGAAAATGGCCAACGGCAAGCGCGGCCCTTTCAGGATGTCGGCCAAGGACGTCAAGTCCTACCTCGGGCCGCCCTCCTTTTTCGCCGCCGTCCCCGCCCGGGCCGAGACGCCGGGCGTGGCGCTGGGCCTGGCTTGGACCGCCGTGGGCGGCGATCTCCTCTACATCGAGGCGACCGCCATGCCGGGCAAGAAGGGGCTGTTGCTGACCGGCCGGCTCGGCGACGTCATAAAGGAGAGCGCCCAGGCCGCCCTGTCCTGGATACGCACCCGGGGCGGCAAGCTCGGGCTCAAGGACGGCTATTTCGAGGAACACGACATCCATGTCCATTTCCCCGAGGGCGCCACCCCCAAGGACGGTCCCTCGGCCGGCATCACCCTGGTGGCGGCCTTAGTGAGCCTGTTCACCGGAACGCCGATCCGCTCCCGGCTGGCCATGACCGGCGAAATCACCCTTCGGGGGAAAATCCTGCCCGTGGGCGGCATCAAGGAAAAGATGCTGGCGGCCCGGCGCGCCGATGTGCGCGACGTCATCATCCCCGCCGGCAATGTGAACGATTTGGACGAGATCCAACCGGAAGTGCGCCGGGCCATGACCTTCCACCCTATCGAAAGGATCGAGGAAATGCTCCCGGTGGCTTTCCCTGGCCTGGCGGACAAGCTTGATTTGACGAACAACCGGCGGCTTCCGCCTGCTCGGAAGGTGAAATTCGCCAAGGCCGCCGGCGGAACGCGGCCGCAGGCGGGGAAGGACCTTCCCGGCGGCCGAGCCGCCAAGGGCGGCAAGAAAAACGGGGGCGGAGCATGGAAATGAATCAAGGCGGATTCGATGACCGGCAAGCGGCCGCTCCCCGTCCGCGTCCGGAAGCGGCGCCCCGCGCCTGTCCCGGCCTAGGCGGCGTTTTCCTGCGGTCCTGCCTAGTGGCCGGTTGCGCCGCCATCCTGACCCCGATCCTGTTGTTCTCCAGCCTAGTCGTCATAGCTTGGCTGGCCATTGGTTCGGGCCTGCCTGACGGGGAGAGCTCTTTGCGCCAGGTGACGCTACGCGAGGGGGCGAACGAATCCGGCGACATAGCCATCGTGAGAATACAGGGGAAAATCGACGGCGCCGGTTCGCCGCTTGACGGCGACGGCATGCTGGCCGATGTGGCCGAACAACTCCGTGCCGCCGCCCGGGACGACCGGGTCAAGGCGGTGCTGCTCCAGATCGACTCGCCGGGCGGCGGCTTTGCGGCAAGCGATCAGATTTATCACGAGGTCGCCAATCTGCGTCGGGGCGGCAAAACGGTGCTGGCCTGGGCCGGAGGGCTGATGGCCAGCGGCGGTTATTACATCGCCGCCGCCGCCGCCGGCATCATGGCCAACCCCGCCGCCACCGTCGGCTCCATCGGGGTCATTATGAACCATTTCGAGGTCGGGGACGCCCTGCGGAGCCTGGGGATCACGGTTGATCCCATCACTTCGGGCGCGCATAAGGACATCGGCAGCCCTTTCCGGGAAATGACTCCGGATGAGCGGAAGCTTCTCCAGGCCCATGTCGACGCTTTGCACCGGCGTTTTGTCGCCATTGTGGCCAAGGGGCGGAATATCCCGCCCGAGCGGGTGGGGGAACTGGCCGGCGGCGACATTTTCGGCGCCGAAGCCGCCATGGCAAACGGGTTGGTGGATCGGATCGGCTATATTGAGGACGCCCTTGACTGGGTTGGGGAATTGGCCGGCGTCAGGAATATGCGGGTGATTGGCTACCGGCATACCTTGTCGCTCGGCAAGCTGTTGCGGGAGGCGGGACAGGGCGCTGCCGCGGCGTTCAGGGAAGGCTTGTTGCCAGGAAACGGCGCGCTTGTCGGGGAAGTCAAATAAGGGCAGCATGAAAAGGACGGGGACATAATGGGGAAATTCCTGAACCACTTGGCCGGTTTGACGCTGGCGGCATTCCTAACGGTTTCCTTGAGCCTCGGCGCGGCGGAAAACGACAGCCGTTTCCTGTCCGATCGCTTGGTCGCGCATATCTCGATTAAGTCTCCGGTTGACTTGATCGAGGGTTTGGACGCTTTCCTCCCCGCCGTTACCGATGGTTCCGCTTCGGCGGTTCCGGTCGGCCTGTTGTCCATGCTTAGCCAAACTTATTTGCGCTCGCTGGAAAAAACCTTCCTGTTTGACGATGAAATCCATCTATTGGCGACTTCAGCCTCCATCCAATCCCCGCCCAAGGGTTTGGTGGTTTTGCTCCTGGCCGACAGTTTCGACGCCTTCCTGGCCGGCTTGGGCGAAATGGGCGGGAAAACGGTTAAATCCGATTCGGAAGGGGCCGAAGTGTCTTTTGGCGGGGCGCGGAAGGTTTTCGCCCTGGATCTGGGCGACGGACGCGTCGCCCTGGCCCTGGAGCGCGGCGATATTGAATACGCCTTGGAGATGGATCGGGGGGGACCGATTCTTCCGCCGCCGCATCCGGCCGACAGCTTGCTAAGCATTGTGGTTTCCCGGCGGGCGGTCAACTACCGGTCCGGACAGGCAAAGGAGTTTTTTGATGAATTCGTGCGGAAGAGCCTGGGGGAAATCAAGGCCCCGGATCGGGCGGAACTCGATGACGCGCCGGAACCTCTCCGGGATTTAATCAAATGGGAGGCGGCGGCGGACGCGGTCAGAAAAACCCTGCCCGCCGTCCTGTACAAACTGACGGACGCCGCCGAGGAATTGGCAAAGGCGAAATCCCTGCGACTGGATGTGCGGCTGGACGGTTGGCGCCTGGCCATGACCATGGGGCTGGAAACCGCCCCCGATTCCTTTCTCGGCCGGATCGCCGCTTCCCTTGCCAAGTTGGGAGGGATGGAAAACGAACTAGCTTCCAGGATTGACCAAGAGGCGGTTGTGATCAACATGAACGCTCCGGTGGAAAACCTCATTCCCGAGGCGCGCAAAATCATCCCGGACTGGCTGGGCGATCTGATCCGCCCCGCTTTTCCCGAGCCGGGAGAAGCGTTGGTCGGCTTGTTGGCCGGCGTCATCGGGCGCGCCTCCGGCGGTGGAGTGGGGGCTTCCTGGTTTGACGATGACGGCAGGCAAATCCAGCTCAACATGCAAAGATCCTCCGATCCCGATGCCGACTTGGCCGCTTTTTTGGCGTTGCCGGGGATTATCAACGCCATGCTCGATAAAATCCTGGATGCGTCCACGGGCGGCCTGAAACTCGTTGGCGAATCCGTTGCCGAGCCTTCCGGAGTCGTCCTGCGCCTGGATATCGAGGCCGGTTCCCGTCTGGCCAAACTTTTGCGTGATATCCAGGATGACGAGGCGCGATACGGCGGGGGCCCGAGGTTTGATTTTGAGGAAATCCTTGAAGACGCCGCCTTGTTCGTCGGCAAACAGGGGGACACGCTGGTTGTCCTCAACGGGAAGATGAGCGCCGACGCCGAATTCCGCCGTCAGACGCTGGCTCTGGTCGCCGGAGCAACCAAAGTGAAAAATCCCTTTATCGCCGATCCCCGGGCGAAAAAGCTTCTTGGCGAATTGCGCCGCGCCCAGGGCGGCGTTACCTTGATTGATACGGGAAAAGCGCTTGATTTTTTGGTGGCGCGTATCATATCGGCCTTTGAAAAGGCCGGGCTCCCGGTTGCGCAGATGGAAGATTTTGAATTGGGATACGGCGACATGGAGGAGTTGGCCGGCATTGGCTTCGGCGCCGACGCTGGCCTGTTGTATTTGGAATATATCATTCCGGCTAAGCTGATTAACGTCATTGTTCGCGGCAGCGAGGCGTTGAGCGGCAAATCCCGCGGCGATTCCGGCCAGTTTGACGACAGCGAGGACGGGGAAGACGGGAACGGGTATGATGAATATGATGAAGAAGAAGAGGATTATGGGGAAGACGATGGCGGCGAGGATGGGGTGGAAGAGCCGGAAGGGAAAGGATTATAGGCAAGGCTTGTGCTTTCCCGGCCGGATATCCTGCTACGGGAAAGCGGAGGGAGATGAATGTGAAGGAACTCATGTCCGGGAACGAGGCTTTCGCCCGGGGCGCTTGGGAGGCGGGCGCCGCGCTGGGATCGGGCTATCCCGGTACTCCCTCCACCGAGATTCTTGAAAACGCCGTCAAGTATAAGCCGGATATGTATTGCGAATGGGCTCCCAACGAAAAGGTCGCCTTCGAGGCGGCGGCGGGCGCCGCCCTGGCCGGCGCTCGCGCCTTTTGCACCATGAAGCATGTCGGCCTCAACGTGGCGGCTGACCCGCTTATGACCCTTTCCTACGTCGGGACGGTGGGCGGCTTCGTCGCCATTGTGGCGGACGATCCCGGCATGCACTCCTCCCAAAACGAGCAAGACACCCGCCAATACGCCAGGTTCGCGAAGATCCCCCTGTTGGAGCCTTCGGATGCCCAGGAGGCCAAGGATTACCTGATCCAGGCTTTCGATATTTCTGAGCGTTTCCGCACCCCGGTGCTGATCCGTTCCACCACCCGGATAAGCCACGCCAGAAGCTTGGTGGATTTGGGAAGACGCGCGGAGCGCGAATTTCCCGGCTTCCGCAAGGATCCGCCCCGTTTCGTGCCTATCCCGGCCTGGGGTCGGCGGATGCGCCAGCGAGTGGAGGAGCGGCTAAGGGAATTGCGGATTGAGGCGAAAACTTCCGCCCTCAACCGGGTGGAAATGAACTCCAGCGAGTTTGGCGTCATCACCAGCGGCATAGCCTATCAATATGTCAAGGAAACCTTTCCGGAAGCGTCGATCCTGAAGCTGGGTTTGGTCTATCCCTTGTCCAGTTCGCTGATCCGCGATTTCGCCGGCCGAGTGAGACGTTTGCTGATCGTGGAGGAATTGGACGATTTCATCGAGGAGCAGGTGCGGGCGCTCGGACTCGAGTGCGAGGGCCGCAATCTCGTTCCCGGCATCGGCGAACTCTCGCCCGAGCGGCTGGAGACGGCGAAGGGGCGCATCGCCGGCAGGGATCGTACCCTGCTGCTGTCCAGCCCGGAGGCCGATCTGCCGCCGCGCCCGCCAGTCCTTTGCGCCGGCTGTCCGCACCGGGGCGTGTTCACCGCGCTTGGCGCCTTCAAGGATGTGGTGGTCACCGGCGACATCGGCTGCTACAGTCTGGGCGTCCTGCCGCCTCTGGATCGCCTGGACGTCATCTTGTGCATGGGCGGAGGCATTTCTCTCGCCCACGGCATGGCCAAGGCGGGGGAAAAGAAAAAAATCGTCGGCATGGTCGGCGACTCCACTTTTTTCCATTCCGGCATCACCGGACTGCTGGACATAGTGGTCAACCGCTCCAATGTGGTGATCTGCATCGTCGACAACCGCACAACCGCCATGACCGGGCACCAGGATCATCCCGGCACCGGCCGCACCCTGATGGGGGAGGACACGGTGGCGGTTTCAATCGAGGGGTTGGTGGCGGCCTGCGGCGTCAGACGCTGCCGGGTGGCCAATCCCTACGATGTGCGGGGGCTGGTCGCAGCTTTCCGGGAGGAGATGGAGGCGGCCGAGCCTTCGGTCGTCATCTCCCGCGCCCCCTGCGTTCTGAATGAAAGGAAGCCGATCCGCCCGCCCTGGCGGGTGAGCCGGGAAAAATGCAAAATCTGCGGCGCCTGCCTCAAGGTTGGCTGCCCGGCCCTGGTGGCGGAGGACGGGATTCCCGGGATAAATCCGGACGCCTGCGTCGGTTGTTCCATCTGCGGGCAAATGTGCAAATTCGCCGCCATTGGGCCGGCGTGAGGCAATCCGGAAAGGGAGGCGGGATATGACCACGGTTTCGGCGAACGACGATCGGTACCACAACCGCGATATGCTGGCGCCGCAACCTGGCCAGTTCCTATCCTCCGGAACCGGGAATCAGGCGGAGGCGGCGCGGAGCGTGCTGCTTGCCGGAGTGGGGGGGCAGGGCATCCTGCTGGCCTCCAACATCCTGGCCCGGGCGGCCCTGCTGGCCAGGTACGACGTCAAGACCAACGAGGTGCACGGCATGGCCCAGCGCGGCGGCTCGGTGGTGGCGGAAATACGTTTCGGGAAAACCGTGTACAGCCCGCTGATAGCGCCGGGCGGCGCCGATGTGCTTGCCTCGCTGGAAGAGATGGAGGCGCTCCGCTATGCCCGCTATCTTTCGCCCAACGGGATGGCGATGGTTTCGACCCTGCGGATTATCCCGACCACCGTTTCGTCGGGGCTGGCCAAATATCCCCAGAATTTGCCGGACAAATTGCGCAAAGCCTTCCGCAACCTCAAACGCCTGGACGTGGCGGCGGCGGCGGAAAAAGTCGGTAATTCCAAAGCGGGCAACCTGGCGCTCCTGGGCGCCGTATCCACCGCCCTGGACTTTGACCAGGACCTTTGGCGGCAGGCCATCGGCCTTTGCGTCAAGGCCAAGTTCGTCGATATGAATCTCCGGGCCTTCAGGCTGGGGCGGGAGTTGGCGGCCTGACATGGCGATGCGGCTGATGTTTTTCGGCAGCGGGGATTTTGGCGCCAAGACCCTGGAAACCCTGGTTTCCCAGGAGCGGCGGCCATTGGCGGTGGTGAGCCAGCCCGGCCGGCCGGCCGGCCGGGGCCGCAAGCCCAGCCCCACCCCCATCAGCCGGCTGGCCGCCGGATTGGGCTTGCCGCTTTTGACGCCGGAAACGCCGAATACGCCGGATTTCGCGGCCGAAATGCGCAGACTTGCGCCGGACTTGGCGTTGGTGGTGGCTTATGGGCGTCTGATCCGGCGGGATATCCTTGATATTCCCCGCCTCGGCTTCGTCAACCTCCATGCTTCGCTTCTTCCCGCCTATCGGGGGGCGGCGCCGGTTCCCTGGGCCATCCTGCAAGGAGAAAGCGAGAGCGGGGTCACGGTTTTTCGTCTGAACGAGCGTTTCGACGCCGGCCAGATTTTGGCGCGGCAAAGCCTAGCCATAAATCCGGACGACACGGCCGGCTCCTACCTGGAAAAACTGGCGCCGGTCGGGGCAGCTCTCGTGTCCCAAACGCTGCTTGGCCTGGAAGCCGGCGAGGTTGAGCCAGAGCCGCAGGACGAATCCCGCGTCTCCGTCGCCCCCAAGTTCAAAAAAAAGGACGGCCGCATCGATTGGCGCCGATCTTGGGCGGAGATTGATCGCCAGGTGCGCGCCTTTCAGCCCTGGCCATTGGCTTACGCCTTCGTGCCAGCCGCCAAGGGGGAAGTGCGGATCAATGTCCTGGGGATTTCTCGGAGCGGAACGGAGGGAAGGGGGGCGAAGCCCGGCACTTTGCTTTCGGCCGATGCCGAGAGCGGACTGACCATTATGACCGGCGATTTTCCGGTACGGCTTGTCAGTCTGCAACCCGAGGGCCGGCGGCCCATGTCGGATACCGATTTTCTAAGGGGAACCAGGATAAATATATGAGTATGATCGAGCTTGACGCAATGCCTGCCGCGGATCTGGCCGGAGCCGGTCGATCCAGGCTGATTCTTGACGCCATCGAAGCCGCCGGCCTGACCCGCATGGCCGATGGCTGGGCCGATGTCTTGTCCGGCATCGATCCGGATCGGGTGACGGCTGAGTTGAGGCGGCCGGCCCGCTATGATCCCGTCCGCCTTGCCGCCCTGCTTAGCCCGGCCGCCGGCCTATGTCTTGAGGACATGGCGCGGGCGGCCCACCATCTTACCCGGCGGCGCTTCGGCAACGCCATTTCCCTTTTCGCCCCCTTGTATCTGTCCAATTACTGCGTCAACCGCTGCCGTTATTGCGGCTTCAATTCTGGGACCAGACACCGGCGGCGCCGGCTGTCCATTGACGAGGCGGCGGCCGAGGCCGGAATTATCGCCTCCGAGGGCTTCCGGGACATCCTGCTGGTCTCGGGAGAGGATGCGGCCAACATCAATGTCGACTATCTCTCGCGCCTGGCCGACCGGTTGCTCCGGGAAATCGGGTTTGCCAGCGTCTCGGTGGAGATAAATATCCAGAGCGAGGATAGCTATCGCCAGCTTTTCGCGGCCGGAATCGAGGGAGTGACCATTTTCCAGGAAACCTACAACCAGGACGCCTACGCCGCCTGGCACCCGTTCGGGCCCAAGGCGGTCTATGCCGATCGCCTTATGGCCTCCGAGGCGGCGGCCCGGGCCGGCATGCGTCGCCTGGGTTTGGGCGTCCTGCTAGGGCTGGAGGATTGGCGTTTCGACGCCATGGCCATGGCGGCGCACGCCGATGCCCTGTCGCGGCATTATTGGCGGGTCCGGACCTCCTTCTCGTTCCCCCGCGTTCGCCCGTCCGAAAACGGCGGCCGGGAAAAATTTCCCCACCTCCTTTCCGATGCCGAATTGACTCAAATGATCCTGGCCCTGCGCCTGTGCTTCCCCGATTCCGGCCTGACCCTGTCCACCCGGGAGAGCCCGGAGTTGCGCAACAGCCTCATCCCGCTTGGCATCACCCAGATTTCCGCCGGCAGCAAGGTGAATCCAGGCGGTTACGGGGACGGGGACGTGGCGTCCACCGGGCAGTTCGAGATCGCGGACGAAAGAAGCGCGGGCGAAATGGCGGAATTTCTCGTCAAGACGGGGTTTGATCCGATCTGGAAGGATTGGGATCCGGGCTTCGCGGCCGGCCGGGGGGAAGGGACATGAATTCCCGGGAGGCGCCCCAAATATTCAACCGCCAACTCCGGCCGACCGACACCGCCGATTTCGCGGGCAGCCCGCCGCCCTTGTTCCAAGAAGTCCTGGATCTCCCCAACCTGCTGAACCACCTGGAGGACGCGAGGCCGTCCATCATCGCCGACCTGACGGAGGACGGCGTTCCGCCGGCCCGGTATCTTATCGGCCAGGAATTGGGTTCGGGATCGATCGGCCAGGTTATAGAGGCCTGGGATCAGCATCTGGGCCGCAAGGTGGCGATCAAGATACTCCACGAGGGCGAGGGGCTTAGCCGCGATGGCATCGCCAGGTTCATGGCCGAGGCGCAAATCACCGCGCAACTGGAGCATCCGTCGGTGGTGCCGGTGCATGAGATTGGCCTCATGCCCGGCGGCATGCCCTATTTCAGCATGAAGCTGGTCAGGGGCCGCTCCCTGGACGACATCATCAACCATCTCAGGGTGGGCGACCGGACCACCCGCCGGAGCTACAGCCACCTGGCGCGCTTGCGTCTGTTCCAGCGCATCTGCCAAGGCATGGCCTACGCCCACGCCAAGGGGGTTATCCACCGGGATCTAAAGCCCGCCAACATCCAGATCGGCGAATACGGCGAGGTGCAGATCATGGACTGGGGATTGGCGAAGGCTTTGCACTCCACCCTGCCGGACTACGACGCGGATCAAGTGGTGACGGTGCGCAACATTTCAGGCATGAACACTCTGGGCGGCGTCATCGCCGGCACTCCCGCCTATATGAGCCCGGAGCAGGCCAGGGGGGAATATGCCAGCATCGGCCCGCAATCCGATGTCTTCACCCTGGGGCTCATCCTCGCCGAATTGTTGAGCCTGACCCGTGTTTACCGGCAGTCCGGTTTTTACGCCACCCTGGAGGCGGCCAAGTGTCCTGGCGGCGAGGTGGACATCCGGAAATTAACCCCGGCGATCTCGTTCAGCCAAGGGTTGGACCGGATCGTCCGCCGGGCAACCCATCCCGATATCGCCCGCCGCTATCCCAACGCCGGCGAATTGTCGGTCGACATGGCAAGGCTTATCGAGGAGCAGTTGCCACCCTCGTCCATCAAACGCTTCATCAACAGCAACTCCGAGAAGGACGCCTCCGCCATCCTCACGGCTCCCGCCGCCGCCCCGGCCGCCCCCAAGGTGGAAAAGTCGGGCGATTTTTGGCTGGGCCTGGCGGTTGGGCTAGCGGCCGGGGCGGCGCTAGCCTGGCTGTTGTCGCCAGCCGGATAAATATGCCGCCCCCGGAGCCGGCAGGCGGCAATAATGTCGCTAAAACGCCGCGTCGCTCCTAAGCCATGCCGGGCCGGGAGCTTGCCGGGTAAGGTCCGATGTCAACGGCCGGTCGCCCCCAGGCAAAACCATATAGTTCATAATTACTGATTTATCAAGACATTGCCGCTATTGAAATCCCGTCAATCCGTTCAGTTTTTTGGCCGATAATAATAGCGGGTCTTTTCCCGTTGCGAGAAAAAACGGCATGGCGGTTATGGCAAGCCGGTTGCTTATCAATTGGCGGCAATAGGCAATTGTCAAATATCGGCATCTTGGAGGGGATGTACATGGGACTCTCGCAAAGCCTTTACACCGGTTATTCCGGCATGTCGACGCACCAGCGCTCCATGGACAACACCAGCAACAACCTAGCCAATATCAACACGGTGGGGTTCAGGAAAAGCGACTTCCTTTTTTCCAACCTCATCGCCAAGGCCATCACCGGCCCCATGGCGGCTGAGGACACGCACGGAAGCATCAACGGAATCAACGTCGGCCTTGGGGTCACCACCGGCGGCGTTTTGAACAATTACCGCCAAGGCTCGCTGGAACCCACCGGCAACCCCCTTGATGTGGCGATCAGCGGCAACGGCTTTTTCCTTGCCGCCACCGCCTCCGGCGTCGCCTTGACCAGGAACGGCTCCTTTTACCTCGATCACACCATCAATCCGCGGGAGCGGCTGCTTTGCGTTGGGGACGGCCGGTTGGTGCAGGGCTGGATGGCCCAAAACGGCTCGGTGACCCCCAGCGCCGCCATTGGCAATATCACCCTGCCGGCCATAGGGGACCTTTTGCCCGGCAAGGCCACCTCAGAGGTGGATTTGACCGGGGTCCTGCCGACCGACCAGTCCAGTTCCGACTTCAATGGCCAGGAGACGTCGGCGATTGATCT
>JAISYD010000087.1 GCA_031270145.1 Planctomycetota bacterium | reverse complement strand
AACAAATAAACAAGCCGGAACCCGGCGGGCGAATCAAGAAGCCGGCCCGCCGCGCCGCGGGGCGGCCGATTTTGCGACGGAGGGCTTTCCCATGAAAAAAGGCAATCTGGCGGCCGCGGCCGCCTTCGCGGCGCTGGCGGTTTTCGTTCTTTGGCAAAGCGGCTCCTTCCCGCCCAGCAAGGGCGGGGTTCCGGGCCCGGCCGTCTTCCCCGCCGCCATCGCCGTGGTGATGCTGATGGCCGCCATTTCCCTGGCGATCACCACCCTGCGCGCCCGCTCGGAGGACGATGCGCCGCTCGACCTCGGCGCACCGGACTGCCTGCGGGTGTACCTTTGCATGGCCATCCTCGCCGTCTATGTACTGGTGATGCCGCTGGTGGGCTTTTGCGTCACGAGTTCCCTGCTGCTTTTCGGGCTGATCCAGTGGTTCGGCCGCTACAAATTCCATATATCCGCCCTGGCCGCCATCGCGATCACCGGCATCGTCTATCTTACCTTCAGCGAGTTGTTGCGCGTCCCGTTCCGTTTCGGCTTCCTGATCTAAGCGGCCCTCAAGGGCGGGAGGAATCACGGTGGCGCTGGAAATTTTGACCAATGTCTTCAATATCCGGGTCATGTTCCATATCGTGCTTGGGGTGGCCTCCGGCATGTGCATCGGCTGCCTGCCGGGGCTGACCGCCACCATGGGGGTGGCGTTGCTGCTGCCGCTGACCTTCGGCATGGACGCCACGCCGGGCCTGCTGCTGCTCCTAGGCGTCTACGTCGGGGCCATTTACGGCGGCTCCATCTCGGCCATTCTAATCCGCACCCCCGGCACGCCGGCGGCGGCGGCCACGGTGCTGGACGGGTATGAATTCGCCAAGCGGGGCGAGGCCGGAAGGGCGCTGGGGATTTCCACCCTGTCCTCGTTCATCGGCGGCGTCATCAGTTGCGCCATCCTCGCCCTGCTGTCGCCCCAACTCGCCAAGCTGGCGCTCAGGTTCAGCTCGCCCGAGTTCTTCATGCTGGCGGTGTTCGGCCTGTGCGTCATCGCCAGCGTCAGCGGCGACAACCTGGCCAAGGGCGTGCTGTGCGGCGCCCTGGGCATCCTGCTGGCCTGCGTGGGCATAGACGGCATCACCGGCTACATGCGCTTCACCTACGACAACATCAATCTGCTGTCGGGCATCAACTACATCCCGGTCATGATCGGCCTATTCGCCATGTCGCAGGCCTTCGATGGGGTGGAAAACATTTACCAAAAAGGCGGGGAGAGCAAGAAAATCGACAGCGCCCTACCGCGGCGGGAGGATCTCAGGACCATTTTCAAGGTGGCGCCCTGGTGCGGGCTATTAGGGACCGTCATCGGCATCATCCCGGGCGCCGGAGCCGACATCGGCGCCTTTGTCGCCTACGGCCAGGCGAAAAACCTGTCCAAGCACCCGGAGAAGTTCGGCGCCGGCGTCGTGGAGGGGGTGGCGGCGCCCGAATCGGCCAACAACGGGGTCACCGGCGGGGCGCTGATCCCCATGCTGACCCTGGGGGTGCCCGGGGACGCGGTGGCGGCGATCATGATCGGCGCCCTGACCATCCAGGGCCTGCAACCCGGCCCGTTGCTGTTCAAGAACAACGCCGAGCTGGTTTACAGCGTTTTCGCGGGGATGTTCGTGGCCAACTGCGTCATGTGCCTGATGGGCCTCTCCTGCATCCGCATCTTCACCAAGGTGCTGTCGATCCCCCGGGCGGTGCTGACGCCCGGCATCTTCCTGCTGTGCGTGGTCGGCTCCTACGCCATGGCCAACAACCTCTTCGACGTGGGCGTCATGCTGCTGTTCGGCGTCATCGGCTACTTCATGAACAAGGCCGCCATTCCGTCCTCGCCCGCCGTCCTCGGCCTGATCCTGGGGCCCATGGCGGAAAGCCATTTCCGCCGCGCCCTGCTGATGGCCAGAGGCAACTACGCCACCTTCCTTTCCACCGGGATCACCTGGGTGTTTTTCGCGCTGATCCTCGTTTCACTGGCCGTGCCGCTTTGGCAGCGGCGCAAAAGCCGGCGAGGGGGCGGACATAATGCCATAAGGAAGTGAACATGATGGACGACGGCAAGCGGAACGCCTTAATCGCCTTCTATTCCTTTTCGGGCAACTGCCGCGAACTGGGCCGGGTCATGGCCGGGGCGGTTGGCGGCGACATCGGCGAGATTGTTCCCCGCCAGGAGATCCCCCGGGGGTTTTTGGCGAAATACCTGAAGGGCGGCAAAGCTTCCCTCTTCAAGGAGAGGGCGGAGATACTGCCTTTCAAGGCGGATCCGGCGGCTTACCGCCTGGCGATCGTCGGGACGCCGGTTTGGTTCTGGAACCTGCCGCCGGCCAGCCGGAGCTTCCTGGCCGGACGCCCCTGGGCGGGAATCAAGGCCGCCTGCTACGCTACGTATCGCGGCGCCGCTGGCCGCGCCCTGGCCTCGATGCGGGAGCTGATCCAACAGGGCGGCGGAATCGTGCTGGGAACCGAGGCCTTCGTCGATCTGCGCTGGCGGAAGGCTGAAAAAACCAGGGGGCGCGCCGCCCTTTGGGCGCGGGAGATGCTGCGGGCGGCGGACGGCCAGAAGGGATAGGTTTATTCCTTGTCCCGCTTTTTGTTGGGTTCCGCCTTGCTCCGCACTTGGTTGAGCATGATCTTCCCGGGTTTGAAGCGCACCGCCTTGTGAGCCCGCACCATGGCCGGCTCGCCGGTTCGGGGATTGCGGGCCTTCCTGGCCCGGCGCTCCCTGACCGTGAAGACGCCGAAATTGCGCAGTTCCAGCCTGCCCTCGCTGGCCAGGGCCTCGATCATCCCCATGAACGTCAGTTGGACGGCGAGCTTCGCCTCGGTCTGGGAAAGCCCCAGCTTCCGGGCGATGCCCATGGCGATATCGTTCTTTTGCATGGCGTTCCCTTCATGACTTTTCCGCATTATACCATGCCGCCCCGACATTTCCATTTGAAACATCGGACGGGCGACGATTAGGTTCCGCCAAGCCGGAAGAATAAGCGATCGGAGCGGATATTGTGAAATTGCCGGCCCGGCGCGGCGTTTTTCCTCCCAAAAAACATGCTTCCCGTTATAATGCGGTCCGGCTTTCCGACCGCCGGGGAAGGACGGACGATGTTGGAGGCAATGGAAACAATGGCTGAAACCGGCGCCGCAAGCAAATCCGAGCGCCTCGGCTTCAATCCGGAACGCGGCGGAGTCCACAACGCCCGCACCATAATGCTGGCCGAGCTGGACGCCCTGTTGGCGCAATTTGCCGCCGATGACGCGAAGTGGCCGGCTTACCGGCGGGCCATAATCGAGGAAAACCGCCTAGGGAAGCCCTCCGGCGTTTCCAGGCGTTTGACGGCCCGGCATTTGCGCGCGCTCTATGGATTGGATCCGGCCATCCCCATATTCAGGGGCCTATTGTTTTTTTGGCGGCGGGAGCCGGAGGATCGGCCTCTTTTGGCCATGCTCGCCGCTGTCGCCCGGGATCCGTTGTTGCGGCTGTCCGCCGAATTCGTTCTGGGGAAGGCCGCGGGGGAAGAGGTTTCGGCGGCCGATCTGGGAGAATTAATGGGGCGCATCTCAGTTTTGTTAAGGTTTTCTGTTGTAATCGCGGGGTTGTTTCCGGATAAAGTTGTATAGGATATTTTATCTGGAGGCCAGCCATGCGGAAGACGGCATCGAAGTACAAG
>JAISYD010000027.1 GCA_031270145.1 Planctomycetota bacterium | reverse complement strand
GATACGGGGCGCAGACCGGCTTCCTGGTGAAGCAGATCCGGGGCAGCCTTTCAAACGTCCTGGGGCTGCCGATGGAGACGCTCCGGGGCATGTTCGATATGTTGGATTCGTGAGGCGCGCCGTATGGAGGTTCGGCGGACGCGGTCCAATCGGTGTTTTTCCTTTGCGGCGGCCTGGCCGGCTACATCACCGGCGCGAGCATCGACGTCAATGGCGGTTATTACATGCGCGCCTAAGGCGTCCCGCCGCCGAATGCGGTACGGGCCGACCGGCGTTCAGGACGGTTTTCCGCCGTTTTCCATCTCCTCCCTGGCGGCCCGGAGCGGCGCCAGGACCGCCAGCATGTCGGCCGGAACCGGCGCCTCGAAGGATAGCCTCCTCCCGTCCAGCGGATGATCAAAGGCCAGCCGCCAGGCGTGCAGGGCCTGGCGCTTGAGCGGGACTGCTTCCGGACGCGGCGGCGCCTTTCGCTTATGGCCGGTCCCGCGGCCCGAAGCCTCCCCGCGCCGGTATATTTCCAGCGCCAGATCCATATCCTCCGCCGTGAAGGCCGCCCGCCGGCCGTAATCGCGATCGCAAAGGACCGGCGACCCCAGGTGGGCCAGGTGCACCCTCGCCTGGTGGGTGCGGCCGGTTTTGAGCTCGCACTCGACCAGCGCCAGGACGCCGTAATTTTCCAGCGTCCGGTACAGGGTGAGCGAAGGCCGCCCGCCCGCTTTCAGGACGGCCTGGAACTTGCGGTTGGCCGGGTTCCGGCCGATATTCGCCTCGACCCGGCCGGAAAGCGGCCGGGGGACGCCGTCGGTTATCGCCAGGTAGGTTTTCTCCACCCCGCGTTCCATGAACTGGCGCATCAACCCCCGGTGGGCCGCCTCGTTCTTGGCCGCGACCAGACAGCCGGAGGTGTCCTTGTCCAGTCGATGGACAATGCCGGGCCGGATCGTCCCGCCGATGCCGGAAAGCCCGCCGCCGCAATGGTGCAGGAGGGCGTTCACCAGCGTGCCGCCCGCGTGGCCGGCCGAGGGGTGCGCCACCATGCCGGGCCGCTTGTCCACCACCACGATGTCGCCGTCCTCGTAAAGCGGCGAAAGCGGCAGGTCCTCCGCCTCCGCCGCCAAGGCCGCCGGCGCCGGCAGCGACAGGAACAGCCGCTCGCCCGTCCGCATACGCCGGGACGGCTTGCCGACGCCGCCGGGCAAAACCGCGGCGCCCCGATCCAGCGCCCGGCGCAGGGCGGCGCGCGAATGCCGGGGCAGCAACCGCGCCAGGGCCTGATCCAGGCGCGCCCCGGCGAGTTCCGGCGGGATGACCAGCGACAGTACGCCGTCCTCCCCGTCCCCCTTGTCCATGCGCCCGACCCTCCCGGCGGATTGCCTGTTCCCTCTTGCCGCCTTTTCTGCTATTATGGCGGGAAAGGCGGAGAAATCCATCTCCGACCCGGTTCGGGAGCGGTTGGCCATGAAAATAGCCCTCATCTCCGACGTGCACGCCAACCTGGCCGCCCTGCGAGCGGTCCTGGCCGACATACGCCGCCACCAGCCGGACGAGATCGTTTGCCTCGGCGACACCATCGGCTATGGCCCCCAGCCGGCCGAATGCCTGTCCATAGTGCGGCAATCCTGCTCGATGGTGCTCATGGGCAACCACGAGCACGCGGTTCTCTACGGGGCGGAGCAGTTCACACCCCTGGCCCAGGCCGCCATCGACTGGACGGCCAGGATCCTGCGCGATTCGGAAACCCTCGACTACATCAGCTCGCTCAAAAGCGACTTCCGGCGCGGCAACCTCCGCTTCGTCCACGGCAGCATCCGAAACCCGTTGCTGGACTACGTCCGCGAGGCCGACACGCCCTGGGCCTTCTTCTATCTGGTGCGCACCCTGCAAAACGATTTCGCCGACTTCAACATCTGCTTCGTCGGACACAACCACCGGGCCTTCCTCGGCACCGAGGTCGGCTACATATTTCCCCATGACGGCGGCCCGGTCGTCAAGACCGGCTTCCACATCGGCCGGGAAAAAGCCTACGTCTCGGTCGGTTCGGTGGGCCAGCCGCGGGACGGCGACTGGCGCTCCTCCTGGGTGATGTTCGACGGGGAGGGCGTGGAATACCATCGGGTGGAGTATGATCGCGGCAAAACCATAGATCTCATCCGCCAGGCCGGCTTGCCGGAGTTTTTGGCCGAACGCCTGCAATTCGGCAATTAGGGTTCCCCGGCCGATTTTCTGTAACAAACGCGCCTTTCCGGCACTATAATGGCGGCAAAGGAATTTTGCGGCGACTTATTTCATTTTCTGCGGGAGGATAAACCATGACGCGAACACGAACGGCCCTAATCGGCTTGGCATTCTGCTTTTCCGGCGCGGTTCTGGCCATGGACGCCAACGACATCGCCCTGATGGTGAAAAACGGGGTGCCGGAGGCGGTAATCATCAACATGCTGCAAAGCCAGGGTCTGTCCCGGCAGCCAAGTTCGCAGGAGATCATGCAACTGAACGCCAACGGAGTTTCGCCCCAGATCCTGGAATACATAACCCGGGCCGGGACGGCGCCTTCCGTCGCCGCCGCCCCCATCGTGACGGTACCGCCGCCGGTGCTGGTGACTCAGCCGCAAACCGTCTACTGCCCGTCCCCATCCTATGTCTATCCCCAGACGTATTATTATCAACCCTATTACGGCCGCCGGCGCCATTCCGGCCTGTCCTTCGGTTTTTCCTTCGGCGGCGGCCGCCACCACCGGCGCGGCTCGGGCGGCCATCATTGGCGGCGCTAAGGAGCCGCCGGGATCGGCCCCGCCCCCTGGATCCCGGAAGCGGGGACGGTCCCGCGCATCCGTCGGGACGGATACCATGATTTTGAAGGGAAACGAACCATGTTCAACTTGGCAATTCCGGCAAAAAGGCGCCGCTGTGCCCTCGAGGGAGGGTTCGCCGCCGTTTTTCTGCTTTTCGGGATGACCCCGGCGCCGGCCCTCGACGCCAATGACGTGCGAAGCCTGTTGCAAAATCGGGTGCCGGAGGAGACCATCCTCAACCTGGTCCGGGCCGACGGGACCATTTACATCACCAACGAGGAGGCGGACGGCTTCCGCGCCCTGGGCGCCTCGGAAAACCTGGTGGCGGCCCTCCGTCCCAGGGCCACCGTCCTCCCGCCCGCGCCCGGTCCGGCGGCGGCGGACAGCGGCCAGCCGGTCGTCCCTCTGGGCATAACCCTGATCGGCGCCCACCCGCCGCGCCGGGACAAGGATGGCTGGCTGTCGATTTCCAATTACGACTCGACGACCTACTACCTCATGGTGAGCGAAAGCGAAAAGCGCATTTTCGTCAGCCGCAACCCGAACGGCGGCCTGGCGGTGGGGCCGGGCCGGAACGAGATAATCAACCTACGGAAGCACGATTACAAACTATACGGGGATAGCGGCCGGGACTTGAAGGTCAAAATCCGCAAGGGCGAAACCACCAGCCTGTCCCTCAATCCCTTCGGCGTGGTCGGGAACAGCGGCATCATCGGGGTGGCCGTCGATCGCGAAAAAACCCGTTCGGAAACCCTCTTCGACGTCTATTCCCCGCCGCCGCCGGTCATTATCCAGGAGGCTCCGGCGATAATCGTCCAGGAGCCGCCCCCGGTGTATGCCGTGCCCGTCTATCCCGGACCCTATTTCCGGCATCCACGCGGCGGAGGCGGGTTCCACTTCCGTTACCGCCGCTGAATCAGGCTTCGCGGCCCAACTCGGCGCTTCGCTCTTTGGCCGCCTTGAGCGCCTCGGCGGTCAGGACCGTGAGCCGGCCGGCCTCGAACACCCTAAGCGCCTCGGCCGTGGTACCGCCCTTGCTGGTCACCCTGGCCCGCAGATCCGCCGCCTCGCCGCCGCGGAATAGCATTTCCGCCGCGCCCCGCAGGGTGTTCACCGTCAAGAGCCGGGCGGTCTCGGCCGACAGGCCGATGCCCTCGCCCCCGGCCATAAGCGCCTCGGCGAAACGGAACAGGTAGGCTGGGCCGCCGCCGGAGAGGGCGGTCACGGCGTCCAATTGCCCTTCCGGCAGTTCCAAGGCGGCGCCGGCGGCGGCAAACAACGCCAGGGCCAGCCGCATTTCGACCTCGCCCGCCCCCGGCCCCTGGCTCAGGCAGGACATGCCCTGGCCGACCAACAGCGGGGTGTTGGGCATGACCCGAATGATTTTCACCCCCGGAGCCAGAATTTCCGCCAGGATCCGGGTGGGAACCCCGGCCACTATGCTGATGGCGAGCGTTCCCGGCCGCAGGCCGGAGCGGATTTCCTCCGCCGCCCGGCGCAGGCTTTGCGGCTTCACGGACAGCAGTACCGCCTCGCAAGCGGCGGCGGCGCAAGCGGTCGCCGCGGCTTGGCAGCCGAGGGCGGCGAAAAGTTCGCGCCGCTCCGGCAGGGGATCGAAGGCGGCGATCCGCCCCGGCGCAATGACCCCGGCGGCCGTCGCGCCCCTGACGATGGCCTCCGCCATGTTGCCGGCCCCGATGACGCCAAGCCTCTTACCCTCCCAGACATCTTCGCTCATGGCTTCCCTTTCCTCCAGTCAAGCGTTTGGCCCGTTCTCAATTGAAGACGCCACGAGCGGACTTTTTGCCGCCGGACTCCTGCGCGGTTTTGACGTCGTCTTCATTCTTTTTCAACACATTGGGCGCGTCTCCCCGGAAGTTGGGGTCGGCCACGGCGATTTCCCGCAACTCGTCCTCGGGCAGTTGTAACACTCCGCTCAGGAAGCTGGCCAGCCGAGCGAGGCGGCCCGATTCAAGCATGAGCGACTTGAACACTACGTCGATCTTGGGACTAAGCGGTTCCTTGGTCATGATGGCCTCCCGCCAGTAATATACCCGATGGATTGGCCATGTAAACCAAAAACCGGCCGGCGCGATTAAGCCCGCGTCCTCCTTGGCCTCGCGCCGCATCCTTCCCTACCCGCCGAACGGCTCCCGACGGGACAAGGGCAAAACCGGCTGGCGACCGCCAGGCGGATAACCGAATGACCCTGGGAAACAACCGGAAACGCGTTGTCTTCCGGCCGGCCTGGCGGTATAATGCCGTTTGCTCGCAAGCCGGCCGCTTTCGCCCATTCGCGGCCAGGGAGGCGC
>JAISYD010000341.1 GCA_031270145.1 Planctomycetota bacterium | reverse complement strand
CTGATGGGAGATGGAAAATGCTGACAGACACGTTTATCAAACGGTTCAAGGCCGGCGAGACCCTTTACGGCCCCTTCGCCGAGCTCGACAACGGCAATGTGGTGGAGATTTTTGGGCTGGCCGGCTTCGACTTCGTCATCATCGACTGCGAGCATGGACCGGGCGGCCCCGGCTTCGCGCTGGACATGCTGCGCGCCGCCGACTGCCGCAATCTGCCCGCCATCGTCAGGGTCCCCAACACCCTGCCCTCGACTATCCTGAAATTCATGGACATCGGCTCCGGCGGCGTTATGGTCCCGCTTGTCCACACCCCCGCCCTGGCCAGACAGGTGGCCGAGGCGGCCCGGTATTGCCCCAGCGGCAAACGCGGCTTCGCCACCATGCGGGCGGCGGATTGGGGCTTCCTCGACGTCCCCTCCCACATCGCCAGGACCAACTCCAAGGCTTTCGTCATGGTGCAGGCCGAATCGGTTGAGTCGATCGAGAACATCGACGCCATCGCCGGCACCGATGGCGTGGACGCGGTATTCATCGGCACCTTCGATCTGTCGCAAAGCATGGGCATCCCCGGTCAGGTCAACGATCCCAAGATGGCGGCGGCCATTGAAAAAGCGGTGAAGGCCATCAAAAAAGCCGGCAAAGTGCCGGGCATCTACGCCGGAACCGTCGAAAACGCCAAGCGTTACGTCGGCCTGGGCTTCCAGTTCATCGCCTATTCCAGCGACGTGGGCATGATGGTCAACGCCGCCCGCGAAACCGCCAAGGCCCTGAAGGGGTGATAGTGGCCGGAAAAATCCTGGTCATTGGCAGCTTGAATATGGACATGGTCGTGGCGGTTGACGAGATCCCCCGCCGGGGAGAAACCGTGCCGGGCGGCAACCCGGCATACATCCCCGGCGGGAAGGGCGCCAACCAGGCCTGCGCCGCCGCCAAACTTGGCGGAAAAACCGCCATGCTGGGGATGGTCGGCGACGACACGGCGGGAAGGACCCTGATGGACAGCCTCCGCCTGGCCGGGGTCGACGTCTCGGCTGTCGCCGCGACGGATCAGGCTCCCACCGGAACCGCGATCATCCAGGTGGACAGGAGCGGCGGCAACTGCATCGTGGTGATCCCCGGAGCCAACGCCTTTTGCGGCAAAAGCCATATTGAGGCCCGGCGCGATCTCATAAAAAGCCATGACATCGTCCTGCTGCAAATGGAAATCCCCCCGGACGCGACCTTCGCGGCGGCGGAGTTGGCCGCCGGGTACGGCAAAACGGTGATCCTGAATCCGGCGCCGGCGCCCGGGGCGATCCCGGACGCGGTTTTTGCCTACCTGGATTATTTGATCCCCAACGAAACGGAATTGGAAAAACTGTCCGGGTTGCCGGTGGCGGATGCCGGCTCGGCCCGGGCGGCGGCGCGGCGGCTTTTCGGCCGCGGGGTCAAAAATCTGCTGGTGACCCTGGGCAGCCAGGGCGCCCTGCTGATCGGCGGCGGGGGCGCGGGGCCGATATTGTCGTCCCCCGCCCCAAAAGTGGCGGCAATCGACAGCACCGCCGCCGGCGACACCTTTGTGGGCGCTTTCGCGGTGGCGCTTTCGGAGGCCATGCCGCTTGACGCCGCGCTCTCCTTCGCCAATCGGGCCGCCGCCATCTCGGTGACCCGCCCGGGCGCCCAACCATCGATGCCCGGGCGCGGGGAAATGTAGCCCTTTCCCCGCTTCCAGCGGCGCGGCGGCTGTATTGGCGTCATCACCTAGCCGCGTGGGCCGGCGGCGCCGGATGAAACGCCGTGCGGGCATGCCGCCCTCCTTGCGGCGGCTGGAGCAATGATCGGATTTTGAAAACCGATCCCATAAAATCTCGGCGTTTCGCCTGTCAGGCTAAATCCCGGCAGCTAAAATGCGACAACGAGGAATGTTTTCGCTATTTTCATCGTTTTATGTTTAAGAATGTTGCGGCAATGGCGGACTTCGTCATTTGAATACGGCGTTTTTCTATAATTTCCCCTTGACAATATTCGGTTTCCTCATAATAATTAAGTATTATAATATATAGATTAAAGTTATTGGGAGATTGTCCCCATCTTATGACCATTTGCCGAATTTACCTCTATGATCACGACGCTACGCCGATTGTCTGCAAATGTTTAAACATTTGCGCCTGAAAGCCATGAATCCATCCCGGCGAGGCGCCGCCGTTGCCTTGTTTGCCGTGCGATGGGGATTCTGTACGTTAAGACCGTTTTCCCACTAGGCGGGAGGAGCGTCAAACTTGAGCGACACCATCATTCAGGCCGTCATCAACGGCATCCTTATCGGCGGGTTCTACGCTCTGATCGGCATGGGGCTCAATTGCATCTTCGGCGTAATGAACATAGTCAATTTCTGCCATGGCGAATTGTTGATGATCGGGATGTATCTCTCCTATTTCCTTTACGCCTACCTGGGCCTGGATCCCTATCTCGCTGTGCCCTTGGTCGCAGCCGTCATGTTCATTTTCGGAGGCACGCTCCAGAATTTCCTCATCACACCC
>JAISYD010000253.1 GCA_031270145.1 Planctomycetota bacterium | reverse complement strand
ATCCGTCCGCGGAGGGACGGTATCGGGAAAGTAGGGATATCTGGCAGGAAAGGCGCATATGTTGACCAAGGAAAAAGCGGCGGAATTGGACGGACAGGCGCGAAAAACGCGCATTCTCGTCCTGCGGATGTTGAATGCCATAGGAGCCGGGCATCTAGGCGGTTCCCTGTCGGTGGTCGAGGCGCTGACGCTCCTGTATTTCCACAGGATGAACGTAAGACCGGCCGAACCGCGCTGGCCGGATCGGGATCGCTTCGTCATGTCGAAAGGCCACGCCGGTCCCGCCCTCTACGCCACCCTGGCCCATAAGGGGTACTTCCCGGCCGACGAATGCCTGACCCTGAACCAGCCCGGAACCAATTTCCCCAGCCACTGCGACATGAACAAAACCCTAGGCGTCGACATGACCGCCGGCTCCTTGGGCCAGGGGCTTTCGGCCGCGGTCGGCATGGCGTTGGCCGGCCGGCTGGACGGAAAAGACTACCGGGTCTACTGCCTAATCGGGGACGGCGAGGCCCAGGAGGGGCAAATATGGGAGGCGCTTATGTATGCTTCTCAGCAAAAACTGGACAATTTGACGGTGTTCATTGATTACAACAAACTTCAACTCGACGGCCCGTTGTCCGAAATCAACAGCCTGGAGCCGCTTGCGGCCAAAACCGAGGCGTTCGGCTTCTTCACCCAGTCAATCGACGGGCATGATTTCTTCGCCATCGACCAGGCGGTCGAGGCGGCGCTCAAGACCGCCGGGCGGCCATCCCTCATCATCCTTAACACCATCAAGGCCAAGGGAGCCTGTTTCGCGGAGGGCCAGGTTTCCTCCCACCATCAGGCGGTCAGCGACGACGATCTCAAATCCGCCCTGGCGGAACTGGACGCGAAGGGAGGGAGCAACTAATGACTTTCCAACTTGACGACCGGGAAATGCGCGACATCTATTGCCAGACCATCTCCTCCCTGGCGGAAAAGGACGGGCGCATCGTGCTGTTGGACGCCGATTTGATGCGCGCGGACGGCACCATGCCCTTCCGGAAGCGCTTCCCCGACCGCTCGTTCAACGTGGGCATCGCCGAAGGCAACATGGTCGGCGTGGCGGCCGGGTTCGCCGCCTGCGGCAAAATCCCCTTTGTCCACACCTTCGGCCCCTTCGCCGCCCGCCGGGCCTGCGATCAGATAGCCATTTCGGCCGCCTACAGCAAATTGGCGGTGAAAATCGTCGGCCTCGATCCGGGCGTCTCCTCCGAATTGAACGGCGGCACCCATATGGCGCTGGAAGACACCGCCATCATGCGCGTCATCCCCTCTATGCTGATCTACGAGGCGGTTGACAACGCCCAGCTTGTCCAGGCGCTGCCTCAAATAGCGGCGCATCCCGGCCCCTGCTACCTCCGCCTGTTCCGGAAAAAGGCGCCCAGGATTTTCGACTCCTCCCTCGACTTCGCCCTGGGCAAGGCCAATGTACTCCGGGACGGCGCCGACGTGGCCATTTTCGCCAGCGGCCTGCTTCTTCACAAGTCGCTGGAGGCGGCGGACGAATTGGCCCGGGCCGGCATAAACGCGGCGGTGATCAACATCCACACCATCAAGCCCCTGGACGCCGACTGCGTTTTGTCCTTCGCCAGGCGCTGCGGCGCGGTGGTGACGGCGGAGAACAACAGCAAGCTTGGCGGCCTGGGCGGGGCGGTATGCGAGCTCCTTTCCGAAACCATTCCCACCCCGGTGATCCGGGTGGGGGTGAACGACCGTTTCGGCGAGGTGGGCCTGATGCCCTATCTTCACCAGGCGCTGGAGGTCGACGCCCCGGATGTGGCGGCGGCGGCGAAAAGGGCGGCGACCCTGAAAAGGAAATAACGTCCCGTTTTCCGGCGCGTTTCCGGAGCCATATCTGTCCGACGGCGGATCCCGCGAACGGGGATCCGCCGTTTCGGTTATGGCGGCGAGGCTAGTGCCGGACGCCGGGCGGCCTGGGCGCCGCCAGCATTTGCAACGTTTTTTTATCCATTTCCCCGGCAAAGTACTTTTCCAGCACCGCGCGAAAAACCGGTTCCGCATCGCTGGCCAGCGCGAACAGCGTCATCGAGGATTGCAATTTCAGGTGATCGGGGCTTCCAAAAACCGCATGCGCGTCGGCGGCGGGCAACTCGAGCAGCGCCTCCGAGATTTCGACTAGCCTAGGCCCCAAAACGCCGTTTTTCAGATACGCCCTCGCCTCCTCCATGCCCTGGATGCCGTAGTATGCCGAAGTGCGGCTTATTCCAAGCCCGGCAAGCTGCGGAAACACATACCACATCCAATGGCTCCGCTTGCGTCCGGCCCTGATTTCCCGCAACGCGTCTTGGTAACGGTCCTTCTGCGCCGCGATAAACCTTTCCAACCCGTTCTTGTCGTCTCGCATGAGTTTCATCTCCTTGGACGGCTTCTCCGCAACCTGGATGTTTAAGCGTTGGAGAGGGGAAACTGCGAGGCCACCTGATCGCTTGCGGCGCCGGCTGGTCAAAATATCCGCCAGTCCCAGAAAAAGGCGATAATGGCCCCCGCGGCCAAAAAAGGCCCGAAGGGGATCACCGAGCCGCCAGTCCGCCAGCGGTTGGCCAAGCCGGCCCAACCTTTTTGGCCGCCGGTCTGGCCGGAGAGCATCTTCATGGCCGAGCCGGCAAACGCGCCGAAAAGCGAGGCGGCCAGGAAAATGAAAGGAACCGCCCGCCAACCCAAAAAAGCGCCAAAAAAGGCCATCAACTTGACGTCCCCCAGCCCCAGGGCCGAGTCGACTTCCGGGTCCTCGCGCCTGGCCGCCTCTATTTGCCGGCGGAAGGCGATATTCCCTAGGAAGTAAATGCTTAGCGACAGGGTCAGGCCGGTCAGCGCCCCGGCCAGCGAGGCGGCGAGGGCGCGCCCCCAAGCCGGCGCTCCGGACAGCCAAGCGGTCATGAGGGGGTGGGACGACTCAAAGGCGGCGGGCGAGTCCGCCTGGTGCAGGGCCGGAACCAGCGCCGCCGTCGCCAGCGAGCCGGCAAGCCCGCCCAAGCTGATTTCATCAAGGATTATAAGGTGATCCCAGTCAACCAGGAAGGTGACGATCAGCGCGGAAAGGAAGGCCAGTTCCGCCAAGCCGGTCAGGACGTCGGGCCAAAAACCGCGATCCAGGCCGGCCAGTCGCCAGCCTTCGGCAGCCCAAACCAGGGCCGCAACCAATTCTACTGCCGGATAGCGGAGGGAAATGGGCCGGCGGCAGGCCCGGCATCTGCCGCCCAATAACAGCCAGCCCAAAATCGGGATGTTGTCGCGGGCACGGATGCGGACGCCGCAGCGGGGACAGGAACTAGGCGGATACAGGAGGCTTTTCCCCAGAGGCGCCCGGTAAATGACCACATTCAGGAACGACCCCATCGCCGCGCCCACCAACAGCAGGACGCCTACATAGAGCGTGGCTAAATCGGCGGGTACCGAGCCGACAGACAAAAGCTGATCCTCCGGAGCGGCCCAATGAGTGGCCGTTCCCGTAGTTATCGGAAGTTTCCCGTTCTTTTCCAGCTTTTTCCCCGCTTCCGCCCGGTTTCGCCGGTTTCCTTAAAAGAGCGGCGGCGATCCGGGCAACTTATCGCGGGGAATGCGCTCCCGCCCGCCGGCGGCGGACGGACGCGGCGCGTCCCCGGGAGGAGCCCTGAACATGGCTGCACGATACGCGATTCCGCCTGGCCTGTGGCTGGTTTTCCTGCTGGGATTCGGGCAACTTCGGGCCGGCGAGCCCGACCCCGGCCTGCGGAACGATCTCGCCAGCGCCGGCGGAAGCATCGCCGTCATCCGCCTGGCGCCGATGCGCCGGCAGGCCGAAATTCCGAAAACCCTTGAGGGGATGCGGCGGCTGACCGGCGACGGCTTCCTCTGCGTCGAGCGAGGCGACCGCCTGGTGGCGAGCGACCTGGGCCCGGGCGATTACGAGTATCTGGTTGACGGGGTGCTCGACTATTGCGTCACCGCTCTCCGCCAGGCGTTTTTCGATTCGCCGGCCGGCGGCGGCAAGGTGAGCATTTTCGTCTTCCGCGACCACGCGAGCTATGTAGATGGTCTCAGGCGCTTCATCGGCATGGAGCCGATCAGTCCCTACGGGCATTACGGGCATTCGCAGAGATATATCGTCGTCAATTACGAAACCGGCCCCGGCACGCTGGTGCACGAGTTGACGCATTCGCTGATGTCGGAGGATTTCCCGGCGGCACCGATTTGGCTGGCCGAGGGGATGGCCAGCCTTTACGAGCAATGCCGGGCCGAAGGGGACGTGCTGCGGGGGGACGACAACTGGCGGCTGCCCGAGTTGAAAGCCGCCCTGGAGGCCGGGCGGATGGTCCCCCTGGCCAAACTGCTGGCCATGAGTCCCGCCGATTTTCGCTCCGGCCGGGAAAGCCTCAATTACGCCGAATCCCGCTACTTTTGCAAATTCCTGGAGGAATTGGGCCGCCTGCCCGGCCTGTACAAGAATTTCCGCCAACGCTCGGAAGCGGACCCGACCGGGAGAAAATTCGTCGAGGCCGCCGTCGGAAAACCCTTGGAGGCGATTGAGGCCGACTGGCGGCGCTGGCTTCAATTCCAGTATTGGAAGGAATGAGGCTTTTGAATATTGCGTAGCCGCCAGGCGCCGGATACAATGTAGCGAATTGCGGCAACGCCGGATTTCACGCGCGGCGGCAAGGGAAAGCCAAAATGGCCGACATTAACCAGGACGACATCGACAAACTTCTACAGGGCGACCTGGAAGAGAACGAGGCCTCGCCGCCGGCCGCCCCGGCGGAACTGCCCGAGGTGGGCGTGGCAAGCCAGGACGACATCGACGCCCTCTTTTCTTCCATTGGCAACGGGGAGCCGGCCATTCCAGCCGCCCCGACCGAGCCGCCGAAAGTGGAGGGTGACGCCATGGAAGGCCCGGCGGATCAGGACGACATCGACGCCCTTTTCGCCTCCATTGGCAGCGATGAACCGGCCGCTATGCCCCAAGCGGAGGCGGATAAAGCGGAACTGGCGGGGTTGGCGGACAAAAACGCGAACAAAAACATTGATAACGACGACATCGACGCCCTTTTCGCCTCCATTGGCAGCGATGAACCGGCCGCCATGTCCCAAGCGGAGGCGGACAAAGCGGAACCGGCGGGGTTGGCGGACAAAAACGCGAACAAAAACATTGATAACGACGACATCGACGCCGTCCTCGCCTCCATCGACGGCGACGAGCCGGATCCGCCGGTTCATGCGGATCACATTGAATCGGAAACAGATGTCATTACCCAGCATGAATTTGCGGACCAGGACGACGGCTACGCCCTTTTAACCTCGGTTGAAAGTTCGGCCCCGGCTCAGGCAAAAACGGTTGACGCCGCTCCAACCGCCGCCCTGGCGGTTTCTACCGATTCCGGCGCCGGTAATTCCGACGCCGACGCCAACGAATTGGAGGAAATCCTCAAGCAAGTCAACGATGATGCGCCGCCGCCACTCGAGAAGAAGCGCCTGGAGACCGAAAAGACGGTGCTTCTCGAGCCATCGGCTCCGCCGCCGCCCGTCCCGCCATCGACTCCGCCGCCGCCGGAACCGCCGCCGCCCGCCAGCCTCTTGCCGGAGACGGGCCGGCGCCGCGAGTTCACCGTCACTTACGAGGCTGGCGAATTGACCTCGGCGGTCAACCAGATTTCCGCCCTGGTTTCTTCCCTGGCCGAAAAGGCCAACGGCTATATGCAGGCTTGGATCGGCGCCGACAGCGAAGCCAAGGAACTCCGTACCCGGGCTCTGGCCGAGGAGCGCCGCCGCTCCAGCCTGGAAGGCGAAAGAACGGCGCTCCTGAAAGAGCTTGACGACATCCGCCGCAGGATGGGCGAACTTGAAGGCGGCAAACTCGCGGCCGAGGAGGCCGGGCGCGGCCGGGAGGCCGCCCTTGAAGCCAAGGTCCGGGATCTGGAAACCCAGGTTTCGCTGCTCCGCTCCGAGGCCGATTCGCTCAAGACCGAATTGACCCTGGCTAGGACCCAGTCCACCGGCATCGACATTGAGAGCCGCCGGGCCAGGTTCGAGGCGGATCGCTTGAAAAGCGAGGTCGAATCGGAGCGGATGGAGCGCCTGCGCATCCAGCGGGCCCTGGAAAACCGGGAAAAAGAGCTGCAAACCCTGCAAGCCCAGGCTTCTGGCCAAGCGTCATCCCTGTTCATCGACGAGCTGCACCGGCTGGTGCGCCGCCTGGAATCGGAGCTGGACAGCCGGACCGCCGGCGCCCACGAGGCGCTGAAGCAACTGGATCGCCTGGAGATGCCTGAAACCATGGTCCCGGTGGCGGCCAACCTCCGGGCCGCCTTGCTACAGGCCCTGGGCGCCGAGGACGGTTCCGACGATGCCCTGAAAACACTGGGACGCGAGGCGTCCGGAGTGCGGGGGCCGGCCGCCTTGACGCCAGGCCGGACCGAGTTGCTTTCCTTTGAAACCGCCATCTCCACCTATGATCTGGCCAATTCCATCGCGGTGGCCGGCGTACTGTTGCGCGAGGCCAGGGCCACGCCTAGCCTCTTGATGCGCAAGATTTACCAATGCCCAGCTCTGCGCCGCCCCGAACTCGGGGATCACCTGCCCGATCTAGCCCGATTGCTCGAGGGTCTGAGGACGGTGCAGGAATCGAACGACCGTTCCCGAGGCGCCGAAACCGGGGAATCTGAGGTATTCTATGTACAAATGTTCGACTTCCTTCACAACCTGGTGCGGCTGAAGATCGTCACCCGCCTGGCCGGGGAGGTCTGGCGGATATTCCTGGATTTGCGCGGGCGCTTCAGTTTCGTGACTTCCGACCGGCAATGGGCCGAATACCGGGACAGCACCCTGGGCAACAAGGGAGCCAAGACCTAATCATGCTTGAACCTAGGAGTTTTTCCCCAACCGATCCGCGTTTCCTCGCCATCCTCGCCCGCGGCGCCGATCTTGACGCTGAACTGGGCGGCCAAGTGGCCGGCATCATCCAGGGCGTGCGTCTGAGGGGCGGCGACGGACTGCTGGAATACGTGCGCCGCTTCGACGCCGATCTGCCGGATATCGACTCGATCCGGGTCTCCCCGGAGGAAATCCGCGACGCAACCGCCCGGACGAGCGGCGAATTTCTGGCCGACGTCCGGAAGGCGGCCGGAAACATCCGGCGCTTCCACAGCCGCCAAGGCCGCCGGGACTACGTCAACGACGACGGCGACGGGGTCGCCCTCGCCCGGCGCGTACTGCCGCTGGCCCGGGTCGGGGTCTACTGCCCGGCCGGAACGGCGCCCTTATTCTCCACCCTCCTGATGAACGTCATCCCGGCCAGATTGGCCGGGGTGCCTGAGATTGCCGTCGCCATCCCGTCCCGGCGGGACGGCGGCGTTCATCCCCATATGCTGGCGGTCGCGGCTTTCCTGGAAATCGATGAGATATACAAGATGGGCGGCGCCCACGCCATAGCCGCCCTAGCCTATGGCGCCGGGCCGGTGCGCCGGGTCGACAAGATCGTCGGCCCCGGCAACGCCTATGTGGCCGAGGCCAAGCGCCAGGTTTTCGGAACTGTGGGGATAGACTCGCCGGCCGGGCCGTCGGAATTGGCGATTATCGCCGACGCCGGCGCGGATCCGGAATTCATCGCGGCCGACCTGCTGTCGCAGGCTGAGCACGGCTCAGGCCGCGAGGCGGCGGTTCTCCTCACCGATTCGGCCGAATTGGCGGCGGCGGCGGCGGCGGCGATGGCTGAACGGCGACTGGCCGGACTCGGACGGAGCGAGGCGGTTGGCCGGGCGCTGTCGCGCTACGGGGCGATTTTCATCACCCAGGATATCCTCCAGGCGGTTGACGCCGCCAACGTCATCGCCCCGGAGCACCTGGAAATAATGACCCGGGAGCCGGAGCGGTTGCTGCCGGAGGTGGTGAACGCCGGCGCGGTTTTCCTCGGCCCCTGGTCGAGCGAGCCGGTGGGCGACTATTTCGCCGGCACGAACCACGTCCTGCCCACCAATGGCGCGGCCCGCTTCTCCTCGGGCCTGGGCGTCGCCGATTTCCAGAAGGAGATGTCGGTGATCTCCTACAGCCGGGAGCGGCTGCGCCAAGCCGGACCCGCCATCATCCGCATGGCCGAAGCCGAGGGCCTGACTGCCCACGCCGACGCCATTCGGGCGCGCCTGCCGCGCCTGGGGCAAAAATAACGGCCGGCGGACCGGCAAAAAGGAATTGGCGTCATCGCAAGAAATTGAATGGCTTTGGCCAATCACAAGCGGGGTTGACGAAAAACCCGCCCGGCGTCAGTTTCTGCCCGGCGCGTTATAGCCGCCGGGAGCCAAGTTTTCGAAGCGGAGCTGGGAGCCGATGTAAGCCAGGTTCACGGTTCCGGTCGGGCCGTTCCTCTGCTTGGCGATAATCACCTCGGCCTCGCCCGGATGGTCGCCCTCCTTGTAATACTCGGGCCGGTGCAGCATCAGCACCACGTCGGCGTCCTGCTCAATGGCGCCGGATTCGCGGAGATCGGAGAGGATGGGGCGGCTTTCCTGGCGGCCCTCCGGCTTCCTGGACAACTGCGACAGGGCGATGATCGGGATATGCAGCTCCTTGGCCAGGGCTTTCAGGCCGCGCGAGATTTCCGAGACCTCCTGTTCCCGGCTCCGGCCCCTGGATAGGCTGGTGGCGGTCATCAACTGGAGGTAGTCGATGAAAACCAGCCGCAGGTCGTGACGTAGTTTCAACCGCCTGACCTTGCCGCGCAACTCGGCCAGGGTGATGGCCGGTGTTTCGTCCACCCACAGCGGAGCGTCGTTCATATCCTCCGACGCCGCCCCCAAGTTGTTCATGTCCTCGCGGCTCAGGCTGAAATCTCTGAGCTTCTGGCCGTCCACCCGGGCGTGGGCCGCCAGCAGGTTCCGGGCTATGTTCTCGGCAGTCATCTCCAGGGTGAAGATCACGGCCGGCAACTTGGCCTTTACCGAAGCGTTGCGCGCCAGGTTGAGGGCCAGGGTAGTTTTCCCCATGCCTGGCCGGCCGGCGACGATGATCAACTCGTCGTCGTGTAGGCCGGTCAGCATGCGGTCGAGATGCGTGTAGCTGGTCAGGAGGTTGTTTCCCGTCACGTTGCCGCGGTTGAAATTCTCGATATTGTCCCAGGTGCGGTTGAGCGCCTCCTTCAGGGTGAAGACGCGGCCGTGGAAATCGCTGGCGGCGATGGCGCGGATATTCATCTCGGTTTCGCCAAGCAGATCCGCTAGGGTCGGGCCGCCGGGGGCGGTGGCCGAAGCCAAGGAGGCGCTCAGGCGCTGGATAAGCCGCCGCCGGGCCCAAAGATCCCGCACGATGTCGGCGTAATGCTCGACATTGGCCCCGGAGACGGCCGCGTCGGTGAGGGCCATGAGGCCGGCCGCCCCGCCCACCGTCTCGACGTGGCCGGCGTCGCGGAGTTCGTTCCGGAGCAGCACCGGATCCAGGGAGCGGCCCTTTTTCCGGAGGGCGAGCATGGCCTCGAACACCAGGCCGTGGCTGGAAACAAAAAAATGTTCCGGGAGGGTCCGCCCCTCGATGAAGTCGAATTGATCCGGCGCCAGCAACAGCCCGCCCAGCAGCGCCTGCTCCGCCTCAATGTTGTGGGGGTTGGCCCCGCCGGCGAACCAGGCGCCGCCTCCGCCGGCCGGCGGAGGCGCGTCATCCTCCTGGAACGTGGTTTCGCCGGGGCTGGCCGACCCCTCGGTTTTTTCCGGCGTCATGGTGGAGGTCATCCCTGCCGCGCCGGCTGTGGCGCCATGCTCATTTTCTCGAAACAGCAACCGGTGTCGAAATAGCTGTCGCGGGGGATCACCCGGCATACCCGTATTTTGCCGATCAAATCGCCCTTGGCGCCGCCGCCGCCGATCATCCGCACCTCCAGGACGTTGTTCGTCTCCAGTTTTTCGTCCAGGCGCATTTGACAGCCGCCCTGGCTGATGTCGGTAATCTGCCCGATCAGCATCAAGTCGCTGCCGCGGCAGCGGTAATAAGCCGTCATGTCGCATTTATAGCGGCGGAAGCGCCGGCGGTTGGCCTCCTTGTCGCTCTGGCGGGCCATGAAGCGTATGCCGATGTCATAAGTGCCGTTGTCATGCTTGACAACCCGCCGCACCTCTCCGGTGCTTTGGAGCACCCTGGCCATCGAGGGCGGCAGAGGGATGTTCCAGTCGAATTGGAGAATCTGTCCCTGGGCAATGGCGCGGTTGGTGGCGATGCGGATGCCGCTCGGGGAAAAATCAACGATTTTGGCCTCGTAACGGTTGTCGTCCCGGGCCATGGTGTAATAGGCGGTCAATTCAATTTGTTTGCGCTCGCGGCGCTTGGCCCAATTTTTGCGTTCCTTGCTTTGGCGAAGCGATTTGAAGGCGGCGAGAAGCTTCCTGACGTTGTCCATGGGGTTGGCGGCCAAGGTGACGTCTATGGCTTGAGCGATGTCCATGCTGGCGACGTGATTATCCACCGCCACTTTGTCAAGGCGCAGTTGACTTGTGTCGACGCCTTGCTCCAGACATTCGCGGCATACCGGAACCCAGCGATCTTCTTGATTACGCACCAACTCGATCTGGGCTGGATCGTTGTAATTCTTTCCACAAGCTCCACATTTAGGCATAAGATAAGCACGCTAGGCTCAAGTGGCGCCACGACGCTCGGACAACTCATTTTGCGCCGGATCCTGGCGGGAAGCTCAAAAACGTCCTTTTCCCCGGCTGTGGGGTAAAGGGCGTTTCCAGAGCTTCCCCTACTTGGCGAATGCCGCCAATTCCCGTTGATTCACATACGTTTCCCCAGGGGGAAGAGGTTGGGTGGTGGAAACGCGTCCGGGAGTCGGGGTGGCCTGGGGCTGCCCCTGGGCTTGGGCCTGGGGTTGAGCGATGGGCGCGGGAACCGAAGACGGCGGCGGAGTGGCGGGTTGGCGAGTTGCGGAACTTTGGTATCCCTCCTCGCAACCGGCCAGGAAGATGAGCATCGCCAGCGGCAGGGCAAGCAGCGCTATTCTCGTCATGGGTCGATACCTTTCACATCTAAGACACGTTCAAGCGATTCATTTCGGCAAAAGTAGCCTGAGAAGGTGATTATCGGTCAAAAGTAAGTCCTGGCAAGTCATTTTTTCCCGTTCGCCGAACTTTCCTTTTGCAATTATTGGCTAGTATACATACGATAACGGTTGGCCGTCAAGCACAAAATGGAGTTTTTATGGAAATGGAAGATGCCTTCCGACTGGCCCAGTCGGACACCCGCTTCATAAAAGTGCGCAAAAACCTCCTTTACACCTTCGGCATCACCAGGCTACCCTATATTTGCCTTTCCCAGTCCAGCGGCAACGCCGACTTCATCGTCATCCGACGAGGGGAGGTTACCGCCGACAAGCCGCAAATCGCCGTGCCGGGGGAGAATTTTTCCTTCGATGGCTTCGAGGGGGCCGGACTAGGCGGCGAGACCATGGCGGTGGTGCTGGCCCGCCATATCAGCCTTCCTCCCTCCAAATATATCAACAAGCGGGACGCCACCGTCCATGAGCATGGTCCGATTTCCGAGGCGATAAACCGGATAGTCAGCCGTCTGGAAAACGACAACGACGTCCGCACCGCGGTCATCGCCGCCCCGGACCAGGTCTGGAACCTGTCGGTGCTGCTTTACGCCGGAAGCCAGGTGGCCCGTTCCGCTCCGGCCAACGTACAGGAGCATTTCGAGCATATGCGTTTTCAGAACGGCGGGTGAACAATGGAGGGCAATACCATGGGCGAGGATGGCGTCAAAGCCAGTTTCCCGCAATTCATAAGCGGTTTTGGCATCCAGGCGCTGGTCAACCTGGGCAAAATCCCAAACCCGGTTTCAGGTGAGACGCGGGTGGATCTCCCGAACGCGAAATACTCCATAGACATACTAGGGATAATCCAGGAAAAGACCAAGGGCAACCTCGCGCCTGAAGAGGACAAGCACCTGGCCGACATTCTGCGGGATCTCCGCCTGGAATATGTGGAGGCCGTCGGCCGCGAAACGGGAAAGGCTTAGCCGGTGGTTCAGAAACTTGCCGATTGGTTGATGGCCCGCTCCTTGCTGGAGAGGATGTTGGTGACGCGGACGCAAAAGTAGTCGTTCAGGACCAGGACCTCGCCCTCGGCCACCAGACGGTTGTTGACGTAGATGTCGACCGGCGCGCCGGCGTCCTTGTCCAGTTGGATGATGGAACCCTCGCGCAGACGGAGGATGTCCTCCACCGACAGCATGGTGCGGCCCAGCTCGATCTTCACCTCCAGTTCCACGTCGTAAAGCATGTTGATATTGGCCGGATCGGCCGGCGGCAGGTTTTCGGCCAGCGCCGCCAACGACACCGGCTGGGCCGGCCCCAGCTTAGCCTCGGTTTCAGCTCCAAGTCCGCCGCCCGACAACAGGGCGTCGATCTCGGCTTGGGTCATTTCATCCGCCATGCCGCATTCCTTTCAGGCGTTCCGGAGGCGCCGACCTCCGTCGCCCTTTGGTCTTCCCCGCGCGGAAAACCCTACATCAGCGTCCACGAGGGCAACAGGATTTTGGTGACCCGCCGCCGGGAAATGTCGGCCGGCACGGTCAACGCCTCAAAGTCGTATTTCTCCAATTCGTTGTTGATGAAGCGCATCAGCTCGGCCTTGACCAGTTCCGGCCCCCGCTCCCCCATCAGATTGGTGAAGGACTGGCCGGTGAGGAAAGTGTTCAGGTGATCCCGCACCTTGGACTCGAGCTGGACGACCACGGTGCGGAATATCTCGATCTGCTGGATGCTGGGCCTGACCGCCCCCGGGCGTTTCTCCTCCGGGAGATAATGCATCTCAAGCACCATGTTGAAGTTGAGCGGACGCAGATCGCCTCCCGGGCCAGGCACGGTGGCGGAGAAGTTGTTGAATTCGACTCGGCTCTGGAGGATGGCCGGATTTTCTAGGAAAACCTTTTCCTTCTCCGACGCCGGACCTTCGCCCGGCTCCCGGACAATCATCATGGTTATCCAAAACCCGGCCTGGAGCAGGCTTATGCCTACGACGATGATCCAGCCCTTGAAACCGCCCAGAAGGCCGCCCGTTGGCGGCGGGGCGGAGTTTTCCACCTTGGGAGTCTCCGGATTCGCGTCGGCCATGCCGCGTCCCTTCCTTCAATGCACCGCCATCTCCGGCGGCCAGCCCTTAGGATTGCTGGCGGATGAACGCCGGCAGAAAAACCTCGGTGACCCGGCGCTTGCCCAGCCCCGGCCTAAGCCTCTTGCCGAAATCCAACCCGGCCAGGATATCGTTCACATAAGCCTTGATCTCCCCGGTTATGATATCGTGCGCCTCCGTCGTGGCGTATTTCTCCGGCGGCAACCGCTGGATCAGGGAAACCGCCAGGCTGCGGATGGCCGGCTCCATGTCGGCTATGGCGGCGACGAACAAATCCATTTCCTCCGGGGCGGGGCGTTCGGCTCCCTCGACCCTCTCCTCCGGCAGTTGTCCAAGAACAAGCGCAATATCCATGAAAACCACGAATTTTTTCCCGCCCCGAACGGGAAGGACCTGGGAAATCCGCTCAATCTTGACTTCCCGCCCCAGCATATCCACCGCCAGGGCCTGGACCGTCGACTCCCGGATCGTGGCGACGGGATTCGCCCGTGAGCGGAGCGCCAGCAGGATGCTGGCGAACAGGGCCTGGGACAGGGTGAGGCCGATCAGCAGGAGCCACCCCCGCTTCCCGGCCAGCCAATTTCGCAATCCCGGCCGACCGACCTCCGCCGCGACTCCTTCCCGGCCGGCTCCTCCGCCTCCGGGAAGCTCGTCGCCGAAATCGTAGCTATCGACCGACATGCCGCCGTTCCCTCTATTCCTCGCCTCCGACCGTCGCCTCGGTCATGATGATCTCGACCCGCCGGTTAAGGCTCTGGCTGGACGGATCCCTGGGCTCGTTGTCGGCGGCGCTGATCAGGCGGAAGCGCTTCTCCTCAAGCCCGCACTCGTCGACCAGGTGGCGCATCACCGAATAAGCCCTGGCGTACCCCAGTTCCCACAGGTTTTGCGATTCGTCCGTGGCCTGCCCGGTGTTGCCCTTGACCTCAATGCGGTTGCGGAAACCACGCAACTGCGGGGCGACGTCGGACTGAAGCAGCCGCTTGCCCTTGGCCGAAAGTTCGGCCGATCCGGGGCGGAACAAATCCTCGCCCCCGATTATAATCTTTTGCCGGTCGTTTTCCACCAGGGTCATGACCTCTGAGCGCTTTCCCGGCGGTCCGCGCCTGAGGATGTTGGCTTCCTCCTGGCTGGTGCGCTGCGGGGTCATCACCGGCTGGAGCGGGCTGGCGTTGAAGGGCAACACGCCTACCTGGCGCATAAAAGCCTGCATGGTGGCCTGGATGCGGGGCTTTTTCGGCTCCGACATGGTGAAGAGGAGCACGAAGAAGGTGAGCATTAGGGTCATCATGTCGGAAAAGGAGGTGAGGGCGGAGAATTCCGCTATCGACGGCCCGCCGGAGCCCCCGGATTTTTTTTTCCTGGCCATGCCGCCTTTCTCCCGTCTTCCGGCAATCCAGTTGAAGCGCCGTCAGCCGGCGTCCTTGCCGAAATTGCGATCGCTCGGCGTCAGAAAAATCTTCAGCTTCTGCTCGACGATGCGGGGGTTGTCGCCGGCCTGGATGGACATGACCCCCTTGAGGATGATGGTTTTTATCGCCATCTCCTCGCCGTTCCTGACCCCCAGCTTGTCGCAAATCGGGCCAATCAGGAGGGAGGCGATGAGCGAGCCGTAGAAGGTGGTGATCAGCGCCACCGCCATGCCCTGGGTGAGGGCGGACGGATCGTCCACGCCGCCCTTGAGCATCTGGATGAGTCCGATAACCGTCCCCAGCGCCCCCCAGGTCGGGCCGCCGCCGCGGAACAAATCCCAAGCCGACTTGGCTTCGGAATGCCGCGATTCGGTGTTGTCCAGATCCGTCTCCATGATGTCCTGGATCAGCTCGGGATCGGTCCCGTCCACCGCCAGTTGCAGGCCCTGGCGCATGAAGGGGTCCGGTATCTGCTCAAGGACGTTCTCCAGGGCGAGGATGCCGTCGCGCCGGGCCACCTCGGAAAACTCCACCATCTTCTTTATAATATCAACGGGATTGTCCTTGCCGGACTTTAGGATGAGCGGACCGCTTTTGGGCATGGTTTTCACGGTGCCAATATCCAGCGAAATGAGCATATTGGCGAAACAACCCCCGAAGACGATGCCGATGGACGGCACATCGATGAAAGGGCCGATTTGCCATTGCATGCCCAGGCCCATCACGCAGAAAGTGCCGATGACGAACCCGGCTATCGTCCCTATGTCCATGGCTTCTCCAACCTCCTACTCCGACTCGGGAAGGAAGCGCGTCTCCCGGGCGTAGGACAGGGAACGGTCAATCACCTGATCCGCCGTTTCCCTCACCAGTACCTTTTCGCCGTCCCGAAGGGTTATGATGGTGTCTGGAAGCTCCTCGACGAACTTGATCAGTTCGGCGTTCAGGACAAACGGATTGCCGTTGCGGCGGGTAAGCTTGATCATGCCTGCCATTCTCTCTGCCGCCGGGATTCCGGCGGGAACATATAGATTGTTTATCGGCCGCCCGGAGGGAAAACTTTGCCCAAACGCCAGGCCGGCGGCGGAATCGGCCGGCCGGGAGCGGCGCCCGATCGATCGGAAAAAGATTTTTCCATGGCGGTAAATGCCGGATTAGTGCTTGATTGCGTGAAATCCGGCCGGGAACAGGAGGAAAAATCTTTTCCCGCCTGTTGACAACTTTCTCCGAAAATATTAAAATATTCAACACTAACACACAACATATTGACATAATGAAATTGTGGGTTACTATATATAGGGTGACGTTTTGATGAGGAGAAAGGCGGCAAAA
>JAISYD010000239.1 GCA_031270145.1 Planctomycetota bacterium | reverse complement strand
GGACTTGACGGTTTTGAAGCCGAGGATGGAGATGGCCTGGGACACCGAGCTGACCCGCTTGGGAATGGCGTAAAAGGCCGAGTTGACCAGTTTCAATATCTTGGCGACCAGGGTTTGGTCCTTGCCCATGACGTTGTCGATGTCCCGCACCGACGAGTTGGGATCGTCGAGCATGGTCATCAGGGTGGTGATGATCTGCGGCAGGGTGGGGAGATCGACGATGTTCTTTACCAAAATCTCGGTGTTGGACGCCATGTGGTCAGTCTTTTCGCTCCTCCTCGTCAAGTATCTTCGACATGGTCTGCAAGGCCTGAGTCTCGAGTTGGCGCACCCTTTCCCTGGTAATCGGCGGCGAAAACGACTCGCCGATGGAATCAAGGGTGAACGGTTCGCCGATCCCCACGCCGTAGCGCCTGCGGATCACCTGCGCCTCCCGGGGATTCAGGCAGGCGATGAGGATCTCCAGCTTCGCCTCCTCGTCAACCGATTCGGGGCGCAAACTGACGGCGTAGCTTTTGCCGGCCTGCGCCAGGATGTCGTCCAGGTCGTCGTCGCGGATCCGGCCGCCAATCCCCATGGAGGACGAGTGGGTGGCGTCGATGGCCTTCTGCACCGCCCCGGCCCGCTCCCCGTTGAGGCGCATCTTGTCGGCTATTTCCTCCGGGGTGGCGGCCCGTTGCAGCTCCTGCGCCAGATCGGAGGCCACCCGCTTCCAGCGGATGACCATTTCAGCCATGTAGGTCGGCACTCTGATGTTCTTTACCTTGGACGCCAGGGCGCGGAGGATGGTTTGCCTTATCCACCACGAGGCGTAGGTCGAGAACCGGCTGCCGCTTTCCGGGTTGAACCGCTCCACCGCCTTGAAAAGGCCGATATTGCCCTCGGCGATGACGTCAAGGAGCATCAGGCCGCAATTGGCGTAGCCCTTGGCTATGGAGACGACCAACCGCAGGTTGGCCTTGATCATTTCCTCCCTGGCGTCGGCGTCGCCTGTCCGGACGCGCCGGGCCAGCGAAACCTCCTCTTCCTCGGTCAGCAACCGGAAGCGGCCGATTTCCCGCAGATATTGTTCAATGTCGCCATCGCTCATGACAACCTGGCTCAAAAGGCGCGTGAACAATCCTCCGCCCGCCCGCGGCAAAGGCACACGCATTGTCGCTTTTTTTCCGGCGCGCCTCAAGCAAAATCCGGATCCGGCGGATGGATCCGGGGCGGCCGGTCCCCGGCCGTCACTCGGCCACGCCGTCGAAGAGCAGCGCCTCGCCGGCGGCAAGATAAGCTTCCGCCGCCCTGGACGCCTCGCCCGGCCCGGACGTTTTCAGCCGCAGCACCACGCGGCGGCCCTGGCTCAGGCCCGAGCCGACGCAACGCAGGAAAAACCTCTCCTCGGGATCCGACTTGATCACCAGGGTCATGGTTTCGAAGCGGATGGGGCTGAAGGCCGTCTCCGGAACCACCACTCCGATCTGTCCGGCGGCGATGGCCGGTTCCATCCCCAGCACCCTCACTCCGGCCGAGGAGTCCAACAATTCGGCGAAAATGTCGTCCCCGGCGTCATCCCGTCCGGAGGGCGGGGAAGGAGCCGGGAGCGGCGGCCCGACCGCCGTTTCCGCCGAGGGCCAGCCCAGGGAAACGTTTCTTGTCTTGCCCGGGGGCCCGGGCGGGCGGGCGGTCTTCAGGACGCCGCCGGGCGGCATCCCCTCCCGGGCCGCCAACAGCGCCTCCCTTTTCGCCTTGGCCGCCGCGCCGGATTTGCCTTTCACCCTTCCCGCTTTCCTCGCGGGCTCCGCTTCGGATTCCTGGCGCGCCGCCAGGGAAGCCGCCTTCGTCCCGGCGTCCAGCATATCGCTGGAAAAAAAAGCCAGGTGCGTTTCGGCCGGCGCATGGAACGGCGGCGGCTGGTCGGCCGGCGGCGGATTCGCCGGCGCCGATGCGGACGGAGCGCCGGCCGGGACGCGGCTGGCTTCGACTTCACCGCCGGGTTCGGCGGCGGGTTCTTTTTTCCCGGACGGCTCCGGGGCGGTCGCGCCGGGCTCGGGCTTATGCTTCGCGGGTTTCGCGGCCGGGCGTTTCCGCCCGGCCGCCAGGGCCGGCCGACCGGACTCCAGCGTCTTGATAAGCCGGTCGGCCATTCCGGCGGCCTCATCCTCCGCCGCGCCGGCGGGAAGGCCCGCCGCCTCAATCCGCCATTGCCGGTCCCGGAGATTGTCGACCTTGAAACCGGCGTGGCGCAGAAGCGCGATTCCGCGGCCGGCCGCCTTTTCGGAAAAGGTCGCCGCCAGGGCGCCATCGAGGCGGCCGAGCGCCTCGACCCCGGCCGCGAGCATGCGGATCCGGAGTTCCTGATCCCGAAAACAGCGCTCAACCGGCGCCGGCGGCCGTCCGTAGCGATCCCTCACGTAGTTCCGGAGCTCCGCCAATTGCTCCAGGTTGCGGATCCGGTTCAGGCGGCGGTAGAATTCGATGCGCTGCGCCTCGGTCGGGATGTATTCCGGCGGAATGAAAGCGCGGGAACCGATGTCAAGCTCGGCCCGGTCGTCGTTTTCCAGGGGTACGCCCTTTTCCGCCGCCACCGCCTTCTCCAGCAGGCGGCAGTAAAGATCGAACCCGATCAGGTGGATGTGGCCGGATTGCTCCAGTCCCAGCAGATTGCCCGCCCCCCGGATTTCCAAATCCCGCATGGCGATGCGGAACCCCGAGCCAAGCTCGCCGTATTCCTGCAGGGCCTGGAGGCGCTTGGCCGCCTCCGGGGAAACGGGGCGCTTTTCCGGAACCAGGAAATAGGCGTAGGCCTGGTGCTTGTAGCGGCCGACCCGGCCGCGGAGCTGGTGCAGCTCCGACAGACCGAAATGGTCGGCCTCGTTGACGAAGAGGGTGTTGACGTTGGGGATGTCGACGCCGCTTTCGATGATGGTGGTGCAGACCAGCACGTCGATCTTGCCGTCGAGGAAGCCGCGCATCACCGCCAACAGCTCCCCCTCCCCCATTTGTCCATGGCCGATCCCGAACCTGGCCTCGGGGACGACTTCCCGCAATTTCGCCGTCAGTTCATCGATGTTGTGGACCCGGTTGTGCAGGAAGAAGCATTGCCCCCCGCGGGATATCTCCCGGAGGACGGCCCTTCGGATCACCTCCCAGGTCCGGCGCGCCACGATGGTCTTCACCGAATGGCGTTCCCGCGGAGCGGTGGCCAGGCTGGATATGTCCCTCAGGCCGAGAAGCGACATGTGCAGGGTTCGGGGAATGGGCGTGGCGGTCATGGTCAGGATATCCACTCCGTTCCGGAAGTTCTTCATCCGCTCCTTGCTTTCAACCCCGAATTTCTGCTCCTCGTCGATCACCACCAGGCCCAGATCCTTGAAGCCGACATCGCCCGAAAGCAGGCGGTGGGTGCCGATGACCACGTCAATTCGGCCGTTGCGCAGCTCCTCGACGATTTTCTCCTGTTCCGCCTGGGAACGAAAGCGGGACAGGCATTCGACCCGCACCGGGTAGTCGGCCATCCGCTCCGAGAAGGTGCGGTAGTGCTGTTCCGCCAGGATGGTGGTGGGAACCAGCACCGCCGCCTGCCGGCCGGCGTTGACGGTTCGGAAGGCGGCCCGCGCCGCCATTTCGGTCTTCCCGAAGCCGACGTCTCCGCAAAGCAGCCGTTCCATCGGCGCCTCCGACTGCTGGTTCCGGCGGATGTCGTCGTCGGCCGAAAGCTGATCCGGAGTTTCCTCGTAGGGGAAGGAGGCGTCGAACTCCCGCACCATTTGATCGTCCGGCGGCAGGGCGATGCCGGGCGAGGAAAGGCGTTTGGCCTGGGAGGCCAGGAGATCCTGGGCAATGTCGCGCACCGCCCGCTCGACCGTTTCCTTGCGCTTGGCCCAGGCGGCGGAGCCGAGCTTCGACAATTGCGGCGCGGCGCCGCCCAGGCCGATGTAGCGCTGCACCAGGTCGATGTGGCTGATGGGGACGTAAATGCGGGCGTCCTCGGCGAAGCGCAGGGTAAGGAAGTCCTGCTCCGCCCCGTTCGCCTCCAGGGTCTTCATGCCCTCGAAGCGGGCTATGCCGTTCGCCATGTGCACGACATAGTCGCCGTCCCGCAGTTCGGCGAAATCGGTTATGGGGGCGCCGGCGAAGCGGCGCTTCCGTCCGCTCCGCGCCGGCGTCAGCCGGCCGAAAAGCTCGTGATCCGACACAAAGGCCTCGCCGCCGGAGGCGCTCTCCCGTATAAAGCCGCGCGACAGGCGGCCGAGGCGCACGTCGATCCGCTCCAGGAGGGCGGGATCCGCGTCGGCCAGCATCTGGCGCAGGCGCCTCTCCTCGCCCGCGTTGTTGCAGGCGACGACGATCCGGATCGCTTTGCCGGCCAGCAGCCCAAGTTCCCGGACCGCGCCGTCGAACCCGCCGGTCAAGCGCTCCCAGCCGGAGGCGCCTAGATTTACGGCGGCCGGAAACGCGGGGTCGCGCCAGGGCGGCCCGGGCCAGGGATCGCCGTCAATGTCCGGGACCGCGACCAGGGGATGGCGGGAGAGTTTTTCCGCCACCTCCGCGAAATCGCGCAGCGAGCCGGGGCGGGAAAATCCGCCGGCGTAAAGGCCGGCCACCCGGGCAATGCGTTCCGGATGCCAAAGGATCACCGCGGTTTCGGGCGGGAGATAGTCGGCCAGGCCGATAGGCGAGCCGCCTATCCGGCTGAACGAGTCGCGAGAAACATCAACCAGGACAACCGGTTCGGCCAGGGGAGGCCCGCTCCGCTGGTTGCCGGGATCGAAGATCCGCACCGTCTCGATTTCATCGCCGAAAAACTCGATCCGGAAAGGGGCGTCCCCCAACATGGGAAAAACATCGACAATCCCCCCCCGGCGGGAAAACTGGCCCGGCGCGTCCACCTGGGCCACGGGTTCCAGCCCTCCCTCGACCAGGCGGGCGACCAGGGTTTCCGGCGAAGCGGCAAAGCCGGCCGCAATCGACAGCCCGCCGGCCCGGATGGTTTCCGGGGGAAGGGTGGGCTGGAGCAGGGCGGTGATCGGCGCGACGATCCAGAGGCTCTCGGGACGTTCGAGGCAGGAGCGGAGGACCTCCACCTGATCCGCCGCCACCTCGACATCGGGGCGGTCCGTCTCGAAGGGGAGAATGTCCCAGGCCGGCCAGAAAAGGGGCGGCGGGGCGGCGTCCCCCAGGTAAAAGCCCAAGTCGTTAAGGATGTCCCCGGCGATTTCCGGATCGGGGGCGACCAGGAGCAGCGGTCGGCCGATCCGGCCGCGCGCCCCGGCCAGGCATTTGGCCAGGGACGAGCCCTTGGCCCCCAGAACGGTCAGGTCTCCCCGGGCCAGGGCGGAAGCGAACTCCCCGGACCAGGCGTTGTCGCTTGTCAAGGTCAGGCTCATATGCTATCATTGGTTCGGCCGGCGGCGCTTGCGCCGGCTCGGCAAAACCGGATCGTCCTTTCCGCGAAAGGCACGGGGATATTATGCGCCTGGCCACCTTCAATTGCAATTCGATTCGCGTACGCCTGCCCGCCATCCTCGACTGGCTGGACCAATATTCGCCGGACGTCCTGGCCCTGCAGGAGACCAAGGCGGCGGACGGCGATTTCCCGCTGGCCGAAATCACCGCCAGGGGCTGGCAAGCGGCCTACCGGGGGGAGAAATCCTATAACGGCGTCGCCGTCATCGCGCGCCGACCGCCGGAGAACGTCTCCTTCGGCCTGGGAGGGGACGGCGGCGCCTCCGAGACCCGGCTGATCCGGGTGGACATCGGGGACATCGCCATAGTGAACACCTATGTGCCCCAAGGCCAGGATTTGACCAGCGACAAGTTCGCCTTCAAGCTGGAATGGCTGTCGCGCCTCCGCTCTTTTTTCGCGGCCAATTTCAATCCCGCGACCGACAAGGTATTGTGGTTGGGCGATCTGAACGTGGCGCCGGAGCCGATGGACGTGTACGACTCAAAAGCCGTTTGGCCGCATGTCTGCCATTGCCGGGAGGTTGTGGACGCCTTCAGGGAAACGGCCGGCTTCGGCTTTGTGGATGTGTTCCGCAAGCACTTGCCGGAGCCGGGCGTCTACACCTTCTGGGATTACCGGCAAAGGAAATCGCTGGAGCTGAACCGGGGCTGGCGCATCGATCACATCCTGGCGACTCCGCCGCTGGCCGGGTTGTCCCGCGCTTGCCGGGTGGACGCCGCGCCGCGCCGCGCCGCCCGCCCGTCGGATCACACCTTCGTCTATGCCGATTTTTCCTGAACCCTTGCCAATCCGGAGCCGGATATGGACAGATTGACCAAATTCATGCGCGAGACCGCCGCCCTGGCCGAGGCGAGGCTGGGAGGCTTCATCCCCAACGCCGACATGAGACCCGAAATCCTGCATCAAGCCATGCGCTACGCGGCGCTGGGCGGCGGCAAGCGGCTGAGGCCGGTCATCACCCTGGCGTCGTTCGAGGCCGGCGGCGGGAGGGAGGCCGAGCGATCGCGCGCGCTTGACGCCGGCTGCGCCATCGAGCTTTTGCATAGCTACAGCCTGACTCACGACGATCTTCCGGCCATGGACAACGACGTCATGCGCCGCAACCGCCTGACCTGCCACAAGGCCTTCGGCGAGGCGGTCGCCATCCTGGCCGGCGACGCCCTGCAGACCCTGGCCTTCCGGGTCATGGCCGCGGCCTCGGGAGCCCTGGCGGAAATCGCGGTGGGCGAATTGGCCGCCGCCGCCGGTTCCACCGGCATGGCGGGCGGCCAGGCGCTGGATCTAGAGGGCGAGGGCAAGGCGCAGGCGGTGGAGGAAATCGAGCGCATCGACCGCTGGAAAACCGGCGCCGTGTTCACCTGTTGCTGCCGCGTCGGGGCCATCCTGGCCGGAAGCGGCGACGACAAGCTGGCCGCCCTCACGGCATACGGCAATTCGCTGGGGGTGCTTTACCAGATAACCGACGACATTCTCGATCTCACCGCCGACGCCAAGACCATCGGCAAGACGCCGGGCAAGGACAAGGCAGCCGGCAAACTCACCTATCCGGCCGCCCTGGGCCTGGACGGCGCCAGGGAGATGGCGGCGGAAAAAAGTTCGCTGGCCAAGACCGCCATCGGGCATTTCGGAAAAGAGGCCCTGTACCTGCGGCTGCTTGCCGATTTCCTGCTGGATCGGATCGACATCGCCTGACCGCCGGCGCTTGGGCCGAAGGGGAAACCTATGGATTACGCGACCAAAATCATCCATGCCGGGGCGGATCGCGACCGGATCACCGGGGCGTCAAGCCTCCCGCTTTACCGCGCCTCCACCTTTGATCAGCACGACCCGGATCGGCTAGGCGGGTACGATTATTCCCGCAGCGGCAACCCGACCCGCGAGGCGCTGGAAAAAACCCTGGCCGAGCTGGAGGGCGCCGCTTCCGCCCTGGTCTTCGCCTCCGGCATGGCGGCGGTGTCGTCCACCCTGCTGCTTTTCCAGCCCGGCGACCAGTTGATTGTCGGCGCCGACGTTTACGGCGGCACCTTCCGGGCGCTCACCCGCCTCTTTGATCGCTGGGGGCTCCTGGTCGCCTTCGTCGACGCCGGGAATCCCGACGACATCCAGGCGGCCATAACCCCGGCCAGCCGGGCGATACTGGTGGAAAGCCCGTCCAACCCGCTTCTGCGCATCACGGATCTCGCCGCCGTCGCGGCCATCGCCGGGGAACACGGGCTTCTCGCCATCGCCGACAACACTTTCGCCACCCCCGTCCTCCAGCGCCCGCTGGAACTCGGCTTCGACCTGGTCCTGCACAGCGCCACCAAATTCCTGAACGGCCATTCCGACGTCCTGGCCGGGGTGGCGGCGGCGCGGACGCCGGAACTGGGCGCCAGGCTGAAATTCGTCCAGAACGCTTTCGGGGCCGTCCTCGGCCCGGACGACTGCTGGCTGCTCCTGCGGGGCCTGAAAACCCTCGGGGCGCGCCTGGAGGCGGAACAAAAAACCGCGCATTGGCTGGCCGAGCGCCTGCTGGAACTGCCCGGGGTGACGAAGGTGCACTACCCGGCGCTGGAAGGCCACCCGGGCCGGGAGATCCATCTCCGGCAGGCTTCGGGCGGCGGCGCCGTGCTGTCGTTCGAGCTGCGGGATGCGCAACTGACCGGCTCGTTCCTCCAGCGGCTGAAGCTCCCGCTGGTGGCGGTGAGCCTGGGCGGGGTGGAAAGCATCATGAGCCATCCGGCGACCATGTCGCACGCCGCCATGCCCAAGCCGGAGCGCGAGAGACGCGGCATCACCGACCGCCTGGTCCGCCTGTCGGTGGGTTTGGAGTCGGG
>JAISYD010000214.1 GCA_031270145.1 Planctomycetota bacterium | reverse complement strand
CGCGTGGACTTACAGCATGTGTAGTGCTGTGGGCCGGCGCGCGGCCGGGCCGGCGGCGGGGTCAAACTACCCCGCCGCCGGTCGCCCGGGGAAGCCTCACCAGACGCGGGGAATGAAGTCAAAGTCCCAGCTCACCTCGATCGGCTTTTCCCAGAACCTGCCGGGGACGCCGGTTTCGGAGTCGACGTGCAGGAGATAGCCTTGCTTGACCGGATTCTCGACAATGAAGGTGATCTTGTACCGGCCGGCGCCGTCCAGCTTGACGTTGGCGCCGTAATGCGGGCCGTCGCTGGCGCTCATGGGCATAAAGGCGCCCTCGATGGTCTTGCCGCCCTCCTTGGCCGCCTTGTAGCGCACGGTGAGATAGGGAACGAAATCGCCGACGCCATACCCCAGGTTATTGCCCTCGGCGGCCGCGATGTCGGCCTCGATGTGCATATCGGATTCGGCGGCGGGGAGCCCGGCCATGCCATGCGGCTCCATGTCGACCGGCTGGAAATAGACGCCGGCGATCACCAGGGGCCCGACCTCGTGCTCGTCGCCCAGGGGGAACTCCTCGAAGCCGGCGGTGTCGGCGCCGGGAGCCGGGGCGGCGGCCTGGACGGCGGCGACCCCGGACAAGACCGAGAGGCACAATGCCGCGGCCAAAAGCAACTTGCCGATTTTCTCCATGATTTTCCTTTCTATTCGGACATGGAAGACAACGGAAAACGCGTTTCACAAAACAACAATGCCGCCAGAAGCGAATGGATCAGGCCGCCGGCGCCTCCCCGGCGGACTTGCGGATTTTCCCGGCCCGGCGGGCGGCCAGCCACACCGAAAGGACGGCCAGCAGCAGGAGCAGCGCCTGCGGAGCCAGGGTTTCGACGGTGGGATAGATGCCCAGGATGTCCACCGCCTCGATGCCGCCCACCGGCGTCACCCCGATTAAATCGGCCTCCTGGAATTCCTTGATCCCGCCGCCGGCGAAGCTGATCGACATGACGAAAAGGAGCAGGCTGGTGCCGATGAAAAACGGCTTGATGGGGACGACCAGGCTGCCGTAGCGGAAGAGGACGAAAATGACGGCGAGCAGCACCGCCGCCACGGCCAGGCCGGCCCAGAGCATGCCGCGGTTCTCGTCGGTGTCGGCCAGCAGGGCCTGGTAGAAGAGGATAGTCTCGGCGCCCTCGCGAAAAACCGCGAGGAAGGCGGCGAAGCCGAGGGCGAAGGCGCTGCCCCCGGCGACGGCGCTCCTCACCTTGCCGTCCAGGTAGTTCTTCCAGGCCTCGGTCTCGGCCTTGTTGATCATCCAGTTGCTGACGAAGAACAGCACCACCACGGCGGTGAGCATGGCCGCGCCCTCGAGGATCTCCTGGTTGGCGCCGCTGATCTCGAACACGTATTGCAGCGCCAGCGCCATAACCACGCTGGCCAGGATGGCGGCGGCCGAGCTCCAGTAAACCAGCGCCAGCCGGTCGCGGTTGCCGGAGCGCACCAGATAGGCGGAAATGGCGGCGATGACCAGGATGGCCTCAAAGCCTTCGCGCAACAGGATGACCAGGGAGGCGATGAAGGTCGCCCAGGGGCTGTCGTCCTTGCCGTCCAGCTTGCCGGCGTCCTCCCGGAGCATTCTGCCCAGGAGTTGCAATTCGGCCCGCACGGCGGCCAGCGGCGCCCCGTTGGTCATCAGCTTCTTGATTTCGCTGAACTTGTACTCCACTTCGGAGGCGCGCCGGCCCGACACGTAGGAGAGCACGGCCCGCTCGAAACCGAGTTTCTCGTAATAGCCGAAATAGGCGTCGTTGACCTTTCCCTTTCCGGCGGCGGCGTCGCCGCCGGCGTAGGCGTCCCCGGCCTCGTCGAGGCGCTGGCGCATGGCGGCGGCGATTTCGCTCCAACTACTGTATTTCTGGCCCGCCGCGGCCGGCGCGGAGGCGAGCAGCGCCAAGGCCAGAACGCAAACGCCGATGGCTGGAAACTGTTTCATAAGCCGGTATCCCCACAAAAGAAGCCAGACAATCGCGATCAAACGGATCCGCCGGAACGCGCAACCCGCCAAGATTCGCGTCCCGACGGATCCAACCGCACCCACGAGGAGTTCCTAACCCGGGCCCTCCGGATTAAAACGCCGCCAACTTGGCGCCGAAAGCCTTGCATTGATCGGCCGAATCGCCATCCGGAGTTTCGTGGACGGCCAGGCCGTCGTCCAGGAGGACGGCGCCGTAGCCGCGCATGCGCCCGGCCCAATTGCGCATCCACTCGCCGTCGCCCCAGCCGTAGGAGCCGAACAGCGCCACCTTGCGATCCTTGAGCTTGCCGGACAGCGCCTCGACCAGCGGCTCCACCTCCCCCTCCTCTATCACTTCCTGGCCCATCGAGGGAGAGCCAAGGGCGATGACGTCATAAGCCAGCGCCGCCTCGGCGTCAAGGCCGGAAACGCTCCGGCATTCAACCTCGGCGCCCTTTTCCACGGCGCCATCCCGGATCAACTCGGCCATTTTTTCGGTATTGCCGGTGCCGGACCAAAAAGCCACTAAAATTTTCGCCATTCCTTTTCCTTTCGCTCACATTCAACCGCTTTGGCGCAACCGCTCCGCCAAGGTCAAGAGATCCGCGCCGGCCGCAAGCAACCGGGCCGCCAGCAACTTGGCCGACCGGAAACGCCTAGTGGCACAACGCGCCGGCCCGAGGTCGCCAAAGGCGCGCCAAGCCAAAGCCGCGGCATCCCGCCCGGGACGGATTTCGCCGCCGGCCATGAAAATCCTGACGTCGGCGGCCGGATAGCCGAGAAACACCCCGATTTCATGCGGGAAATCGGCGGACGAGCATTTTTGCCGCAATTGGGCCAGCAGGCCGGGCACATCGCCCGGCGGCGCCGCATAGCCCGAATTGCGCAAGAGCGCCGCCGCCTCCCTCTCCGCCAGGGCGGAGCGCAGCAATTCGGATCGGTAGATCAGAATCAAGGTGACGGAAGCCCGGCGGCCCAGGCTCTTCACCCCAACCCCGAAAAGCGCTCCCAGCCTTTCGGCGCAAGCGGCCAGGGCCGGCTCCAGATCCCGCCCCGCGCCGTCCGGACAGACCAGCGAGGCCGGCTTGATCCCCGCCAGGGTCGGCGCCGCGTGGTAGGCGAGCAGGCCCTGGAGGTAGCTGGCGTCGTCCAACTCCCGCAAGCGGCGCATCATGGCCGGGATATAAGTCATGGGCGATTGCGGCAGCAAATCGCTGTACATTTGTTTTACAACTCAAACTTATGGCTGGAAAAACCTTCCGCGGCGCCGGCGCGGCGCCGATATTCTTCTCCATCCATCCTTGCCATGACCCATCCTTAAAACCCGGGCGCATATGTTTTAGCCATCGAACATCGTCGGAAAAAAAAGAGCGCCGCCCCGGCGGCGGGAAGCGCGGTTGCCCGCCATCCCGCCGCCGTCGCCGGGCCGGCCGAAACCGGCCGCCGTCATATTTTTTTAGAACTCGAATCCCAGCACGCCGTAAATGGTGTCGGCGCTTCCCTTAATCTTGCCGCCAAAGGCAGGAAAGCTCCACCTTGTCCATTCGTGTTTCCAGCCGGCTTCAAACGTGACGCCGTAGGGGAGGCTGTATTGCAAGCCGCCGTATATGGACTTGGCAATCGCGGTTATAGAGGAGCCGGCGGCAGCATACTTCCCGTGCAAATAATCGCCTTGGACAAACAAGGTCAAATCGTCCCGGAAATCATAGGACACGCCTAAATTGAAGGCGTGTGATTTCCAGCCCTTCTTAAATTCAACATTTCTCCCGTGTATCCATTGGCCCCAGAATGCCAGCTTTTTGAGGCCGGAGGGACGATAGTTGAAGGCGAAGCCATAGACGGTATTGTTTTTACGGTTAGCCGCGCTATCGTAGGTATCTACATACGTTGGATCAGACGGATAGCCGAGAGACATATCCGGATCCATGTCAGGAATCCCGTTGCTGTGATAATTGGCCAAGCTGAGGGTCAGGGTCAGGTCTTCGACGGGAGTGTAAGCCACCCGGGTGGAAAAGGTACCCACGCCGTAATTGCGGCTGCGCAGTTTGCTGCCGTCGTAGTTATAGAAGAAAGCGCCGGGGGCAAAGCCGCTGTAATAAGCGGAATCATCATAGACGTTCTGCATCAGCGACAGTTCCCAGGTCAGCTTGCCGTCCAGCCCTTCCCAATAAGGAGTGATTTGGGTAACGCCGCTCACATCCCAGCCATTGTGGGGTAATTCATCCCACTCGAGATTCTCATAATAGCCGTCGCCGCTGCCGGCGGCGTAGGAACCAAGCTCGCCCACTCCCTCGGCGCCGAAAACCAGGGCGTCCCGGCCCACCTTGATGCCGAAGCCGGTGTTGCAGAGGTTTTTCCAGCGGACATAATAGGACTCCGGAAGCCCGTAGTCGTTTTCGTCGTTGCTCTTATGCAGATCCAGGGACAGGTAGGCGTCAAAATAATCGTTGACGTCGATTTGCACATTCAAATAGGCGTCCGAGATAGTCAAATCCGCAACCCTGGCCTTGGTGTGAGGTGGAATCGGTTCGCCAGTAAGGGCGGCAATATTATTATTTTGTTTGGCCGAGGTGAAGCTGTAGCGGGTATTCACCTGGCCGCCGACCGTCACCTTGGCGTTTTTCTGGATGCTGGTGATGGCCTCGGGCGCCTCGCCCGAGGAAGCGCCGCTGTCCAGCTTGGCCCGCAAATCCTGGATAATGTCGTTCTGATTCGCCAATTGGGCGTCCTGGGCCGCCAGCCGCGCTTCCACCTCGGCAAGATCCAGGGCCGAACCCCAAGCGGCGCAGAACAGCAGCGCCGCAAGCGCCAAAAGGTACTTCTTCATGTTCTCTCCCCTCCCTAACTAAAGTGATAGGAAACCTGTTTTCTCGACTAAAAAAATATGCCCTAAAAAATGTTTTCCCGCCGGCCCGTCCGCCGAAGCGAACCGTCAATCCAGCGGCCGCTTCTTTCCCACAGGAATAGTTTTAAGGCTAAAACTAGATTTGTCAAGAAAAATCCCGAAAAAAATATTTATTCGTCAAAAGGGCGGGGCGGCGAAAGGCGGCATATGGCAAGCGGAAGCATCTCATTTCAGGGTAATTTAGTTCCCTTGCGCGGACATGCCGACTTCCGCCGGAGCGGGACAAAAAAGCGCGGCCGCCGGGAAGCGGCTCCGCATGGAGCGTCCTTGAGTGCCCGGCGACAGATCGGAACGGGGAATCTTCTACACTATGTAATTGCAAATGTCAAGTAAATCCTCAACTATTTTCAAATATTTTTAACGCTTCAAATACCAAGTACTTGCGGATATGAAAACAGTACGCCGGCATGACGCCAATCGTCCGCTCCCGGCCGCGCCTAGCCGCCCGCGCTCCCGCGTCCGCTTTCCCGCCGGAAGCATCTTGCCTTCCGGCCGGGTTCCGGCTATGCTGATGGAGGCATAACGCCAATATCCGGCAAAGGACAGCCATATGACCGACCCCCGCCTGGCGCATCCGCATGATTTGTTGGCCCGCAATTTCCTGGCCGACGCCGACCTGGTCGCCGACCTTTTGCGCAACTATGTCGATCCGGGCCTGGTGAATCTCCTTGACCTGGA
>JAISYD010000205.1 GCA_031270145.1 Planctomycetota bacterium | reverse complement strand
TCCAGGTCATGCCGGCGCCTTTGGCGCGCTCTTTCCCGGCGCCGCGATTTTTCTGGCCGGCGGCGGCGCCTTCGAGCATGAACTCGACGGCCTGGCCACTGCCTCCAGCTACGGTCACGCCATCGCCGTCCCCAAGCTCCGGAGCGGAGCAACCCCGCACTTTGTTTCGCATAAAAAATAGCTACACTTGGATATTGGCAATCGCGATGGGCCGCGAAACCACGCCTGGAGGCCGAGGTGAAGCTTGGGGAAGGCGCGGCACCGGTAGAGATCGGCCGTCTTGGCCGAAAGGACTAAATGATCCCGTAAAAAGGAAAAACTCTTGCAAAAACGGTTTCCGTCCCTATAATATCGGTAAAGCCGTGAAAACGCTGGTAGCTCAATTGGATAGAGCGACAGACTACGGATCTGTAGGTTAGGGGTTCGACTCCTCTCCAGCGTGCCAGTTTTTAACCCCTTGCTTTGCAAGGGGTTAAATTTAAAATTTTATCTGTCGCGGCCCCTCGCCAACCTCGCTCGGAGATTCATGGCCGCTTCGCTCGCGCGGCGTACAACCCTTTTCCTGGGACGGCATGCAATCGTGGCGTCCGTCACATGGCGGCGCATAATCCTTTGGTAAGTCTTTTCAAGAGGAGAAACAGCATGAAACACCTGTCGCTTTTGGCGTTGGCCCTCGTCCTGGCCGCCTCCGCGGCCTTTGCCGGCGCCTATCCGGAACGGAACGTCAGCGTCATCGTCCCCTACGGCGCCGGCGGCACCACCGACCTCGCCACCCGCGCCATGCTTGATTCGGTCAAGCCGGGGGAAATACCCTCCGGCGTCAGCTTCATAGTCGTCAACATGCCGGGCGGCAGCGGCTTGGTGGGGGTCAACAAGTTCTCCACCTCCGCCAAAGACGGCTACACCATCGGCACGGTCAATTGCGACTTTCTCCTGAACGTGGTCCGGGGCGCCACCCCCCTCTCCCTCGCCAATTTCATACCGCTGGTTTTCGTCCAGGCCGACCCCTACCTGGTTCTGGTCAGGTCCGACGCGCCCTACAAAACCTTCCAGCAGCTCCTTGACCACATCAAGGCGAATCCCGGCGAGGTGATTTTCGGCGACTCCGGTCCCGGCGCCGTCCCCCACCTGGCGGTGACCGCCATTGAAAAATCCTTTGGCGTGTCGGTTCAGACCATCAGCTACGACAATTCCCTCGAAAGTTCTCTGGCGGTGGTGAACGGCGAGTCCCACGTCACCATCTCCCACCCGTCCGCCGCCTCCGGACAGCTCAAAGCCGGCGCCCTGATCCCCCTCGCCGTCACCTCGAATCAGCGCCTAGCCAACTTCCCCGACGTCCCGGCCATCGGCGAGATATACAAAGAGGCGGCCGACATGAGAATCCTCTCCTGGATTTCCATCGCCGCCCTGGACGGCACGCCGCCGGAAATCGTCTCCTATCTCCAGCGCATTTTCTCCGAATCCGTCAGATCCAAGGCTTTCAACGACAAGTTGACCACCTTCCAGTCACAACCCATCAGCATCCTCACCGCCGACGACATGGCCAAATTCTTCGCCGAACAGACTGAATACTACAAGAAGCAACAAGGACTCGGAACCGGGCCGGCGGCGGCCAGTCCGGGGCCGCCGCCAGTTCCGGCAAGGGAGGGATGCCCGCATGTTCCGCTACAATATCGCCACAGCGGCGGTTTTCGCCGCCTTGTCCATCTACGTGATGATAGGCGCCTCCAACCTGCAACCGGGCGGCATGGCAAAATTCGGGCCAGGCTATTGGCCCTTTTTCCTGGGTACCGCCCTGCTCCTGCTTTCCGCCGGGCTGCTGCTGGAAACCATCGGACGGCGCTTTTTGGAAAAGAAACGCGCCGACGCGGCCGGCGCGCCGCTGGCGCCGGAGAAGCCCATTTTCGATTTCGCCTCTCCCGGCCTGATTTGCATTTATAAACTCTGCGGCCTGTTGCTGGGGTTTGTCCTATTGCTCCATTACGCCAACTTCATCGTCGCCACCCTGCTTTTCGCGCCCTCCTGCATGTGGCTACTGGGGGTCAGGAAACTGTCCCTGCTGGCCTCGGTCACGGCTGGGCTGCCCTTGTCGGTGTATTTCGTATTCACCTATCTTTTGAGAATAAGGCTGCCCTGAATCCGGGGCATAAGGCAATATTGGCCGGGAAGCGTCGCGCCCGGCCGCAGGCCAAGGACGAGCCATGGACGATTTTTTCACCGCCTTGAATTCGGCGTTTACCCTGTATTACATGGGCATGGTCTTTTTTGGAACCTTCGTGGGCATCCTGGTCGGCGCCATGCCTGGGCTGTCGTCGGTGATGGGGTTGACCATCGTCCTCCCCTTCACCTTCTCCATCGACAACATCGGCGGCATCTTCATGCTTCTCGGGGTGTTCTGCGGCTCCATATACGGCGGTTCCATCACCGCCATCCTCATCAACACCCCGGGCACCGCCAACTCCGCCGCCACCGTCCTGGACGGCTATCCCATGGCGGTGAAACTGGGCCAGCCGGGGCGGGCGCTAAGCATTTCCACCCTAGCCTCCACCTTCGGCGGCCTGTTCAGCGCGGTGGCGCTCCTGGGCACGGCGCCGCTCCTGGCCAAGGTGGCCATGAATTTCACCTCGCCGGAATATTTCGCCCTGGCGGCGTTCGGCCTCACCATCGTCACCCGCGTATCGTCCAAATCCATGATCAAAAGCCTGATGGGGGCGGTGCTGGGCCTGCTTTTTGCCACCGTTGGATTGGATCTTTTTTCCGGCGTCCCCCGCTTCACCTTCGGCACCGTCTATTTCACCGCCGGCATCGCCTATATCCCGCTGATGATTTCCCTCTACGCCTTTTCCCAGGGCATGACCGCGGCCGAGGAGACGGCGCAGGGCGCGCCGCCGGTGAATCTCATGAAAATCGAGAGCATCCTGCCCCGCTGGGACGATTTCAGGCTGATCCTGCCCACGCTGTTCCGCTCAAGCGCCATCGGCGTGATCATCGGGGCCATCCCCGGCACCGGCGGCGACATCGCCGCCTGGGTCGGCTACAACGAAGCGAAGCGCTGGTCCAAACATCCGGAGAAATTCGGCGCCGGCTCTCCGGAGGGCATCGCCGCCCCGGAGTCGGCCAACAACGCCATTTCCGGCGGCGCCCTGATACCCCTCCTGACCATGGGCATCCCGGGCGACGCCGGCACGGCGGTCATGCTTGGCGCCTTCATGATGCACGGCATCGTGCCGGGTCCGCTCCTGTTCAAAGAACAGGGGGTCTTGGTCTACACCATCATCGTCGGCCTGTTCATCGCCAATGTGTTCATGGGCCTGCTCGGCTACGCCGGCATCAAGTTCTTCGCCAAGATTCCCGCCATTCCCAACGCCGTGCTGGTGCCGCTGATCTTCATCCTCTGCTATGTCGGCGCCTTCGCCCTCAACAACAATGTGGACGACATATATTTCATGATCGCGGCCGGCATTGTCGCCTTCATTCTCCTCAAACTGGATTTCGCCATGCCGCCAATCATCCTGGGACTGATCCTCGGGGGGATCATGGAGAAGAACCTGGCGCGCTCCATGGTGCTGTCAAAAGGCAGTTTCTGGATATTTTTCACCCGTCCCATTTCCTGCGCCCTGATGCTGATAGCCATTGCCACCCTGGTTTTCCCTGTTATCAGCTGGCTGGTCAAAACCCTGCGGCAAAGGAGGGCCGCCTGACGCCCAATCGCCTCTTGCGCCGCGACCCGCAAAACACGGCAAAAAAAACGCGCCGGGAGGATACCCCGGCGCGGCATGATATTGACCTATACCCGATCCGGCAAAAACGCGCCTAGTCCTTTTTGCCCTTGTCGTCGTCGACCATCGTATAGTCGGCGTCCATCACCCCGTCGTCGCCCGGCCGGCCGGCGCCGCCAGGCTGGCCGTCGGCGGCCTCGGCGGAAGGCGGCTCGGATGGCT
>JAISYD010000158.1 GCA_031270145.1 Planctomycetota bacterium | reverse complement strand
TTCGGGTTCAGGTCGTAAAAATGCTCGATATAGTCGCGTTTGTCGGTCAGCCCGAATATTTCGACCACCCTTTGGTTGCAATCCAGCATCTTGCCGTCCGCGTCCCAGAGGGAGCAGGCGTCGAATTACGGAGTTGGCTTCCCGGTACGCGGTGAGCGTCAAGCAGATTCGCGACGCGCTTATCCCTTTCTCGCCCTTTTCTCCCGGGAAAGCCTTTTGGCCGGTTTTTTGCGCACCGACCAGCCGAAGCGGCCCAATCTTTGGCCCAGGGCGAAATAAAAACTGTGGGCGTAACAGAGCAGATCCGCCGCCTCAAGCCGGAAACGGCCGCCGCGATCCAGCAGATCGGCGTCCACCATCACTTCCCCGATCCGCGCCAGGAACAGGTCGTGCGAACCCAGGGGAATCCTTTGCGTCACCCGGCAAGGGAGGTTGACGGGGCATTCCGCCACCCCGGGGCAGGAAACTCCGCCAATCGGCAACGGGGTCAGGCCGGCGGCGGCGAATTTGTCGCCGTCCCGGCCCGAGATCACGCCGCACAGGTCGACTTGCCTGGCCAAGCGGCGGGAGGGGATGTTCAGGACGAATTCGCCGGTTTGGGCGATGACGCCGTGGGAGAGGCGGCTGGGCCGCAGGGATACCGACAGCATGGGAGGCGTGGAATTGACGTTGCCGCACCAGGCCACGGCAAGCAGGTTCGGCGCTTCGCCTGGCGCCTGGCAACTCACCAGGGCCGCCGGCGCCGGCATTACCAGGTTGCCCGGTTTCCAGGCGTTCTTTCCGGTCGGCATCAGTCTTCCCATGGACCAGTCGGGCCGACCAGTATGTTGTCGATCAGGCGGACCCCGCCGATCTTGACCGCGCCGGCGATGAGCGCCAAATCGTCCAGCTTGTCCACCGCCTCCAATGTTTCCGGGGAGACGATCTCCAGGTAGTCGAGCTCAATATCGTTGTCCCGCAAAATATGCTGCCCCATGGCGTAGGTCAGGGCGGACACGTCGGTCTCGCCCCCGCGGACGAGTTTTCTTCCCAACGTCAACGCCTCCCGCAGGGCCAGGGCCCGTTGGCGATGCTCTGGCGGGAGGTTGCGGTTGCGGCTGGACAGGGCGAGCCCGTCGGCCTCCCTGACAATGGGGCAGACAATTATTTCAACCGGGAAGTTGAGATCGATGACCATGCGCTGGATCACCACCGCCTGCTGGGCGTCCTTCTGGCCGAAATAGGCGCGGGTGGGCCGGACCAGGTTGAACAGCTTGGCCACCACCGTCGTCACTCCCCGGAAATGCCCCTGTCCCCGGCTCATGCCGCACAGCCCGCGGGTCAGGGCATGCACAACCACCGAGGTTTGCGCGCGGGGCGGATACATGTCCTCCGCCGAGGGATGGAAGACGATGTCGACGCCGGCGGCCTCCGCCGCCTCCAGATCGGCGTCCCAGGTGCGGGGATAGCTTTCGTAATCCTCCCCCGGCATGAATTGGGCGGGATTGACGAAAATGGAAATGATGTTGACGTCGTTTTCCGCGGCGCTCCGGCGCAGCAGCGATGCGTGCCCATCGTGCAGGGCGCCCATGGTGGGGACCAATCCGCTGGACTGCCCGCCGATCGCCAACTCCCCGGCGGTTTCCCGCATTTCTTCAAGGTTTTCAATAATCCGCATGAGGTTCTCCCTCGCAACCGGCGCCATCGGGAAGGATGTCGGAGAAGTTGGAGGCGATGAAATCCGGCCGCACCGGCCAATTGGCCGGATCCATGCCGCCCCAGGCCGCCAGTATGGTGTCGGTCCCGGCCGCTTTGCCGCAACGGATGTCGTATTCGGCATCGCCCACAAAGACGGTATCCTCGGCTTTGGCTTCTAGCAGGCGCATGGCGAGCTCGGCCGGCTGGGGGTCCGGCTTGCTCCTTTCCGTGTCCTCCGGAGTGATCTTGCGGGAAAAATAGCGGTTGATGTCCAGGGCGTCAAGGAATATGTCGAGGCTTTGCCGGCCGCGCGAAGTGACCACGGCCAGCTTTCGCCCCGCCGCCGCCAATTTGGCCAATCCCTCCCGGACGCCGGGGAAAACAGCAAGGAAATCCCGGTAAACCTCCATCATGTAGGCGCGATAGGCGTTTTCGGCTCTGGCGTAATATCCCTTCCCCCTGCCTTGTCCCAGCAGAATCGGGACCTGAACCTCAATCGGCAGGCCGACGGTGGCCTCGATGAAGGGCCGATCCGGCATTTCCGCTTCCATCTCCTCCCCCATCCGCATAAAGGAGCGGTAGATCAGCTCGCGGGTGTTTATGATGGTGCCGTCGGCGTCAAAGAGGTAGGCGGCATACGATTTCATTATTATTCCCCAACCTTTCCAAAAGTTCCAAAACCGTCAACCTCGAGGCGGGATGAACCGCGTCCGGGGCCAGCTCGGCCAGCGGCGCCAGGGCGAAGGCCCTCTCCTCCAGGCGGGGATGCGGCAACGTCAAATCCGGCTCATCCAGAATCAAATCCTCCCAGAGCAGGATGTCGATGTCGAGCGTACGCGGTCCCCAAGGCGCGGCTTCGCTTTCGCGCCGCCGTCCCAGTTCTCTTTCCAAACGCTGGGCGTTGGCAAGAAGTTCCCGGGGCGGCAGGCGGGTTTCCACCTGACAGCCGGTATTGTAAAAATCATCCTGGCCAGGCGCCCCGCCCACCGGTCGGGTCTGGAAAATGCCCGCCGCCTTGAGCAACCGGCAGTCCGGAAAGGCGGCAATCCCGGCCAGGGCCGCCCGCAGATTGGCGGCGCGGTCCCCAATATTCGAGCCAAGACCCAGCAACGCCAGCGCCGGGCGTTTTTCATGCGCCATGGTCAACCTGGACATTTATCCGCCTCCCGGTTGGCCGTCCTCCCGGTCGGTTTCCGCGTTTTTTCTCGGGGGCGGGAAGCGGTTCTCGGTTCCGGCGAGGATGCGGGAAATATTATGCCGGTGGCGGACGAATATCAAGACCGAGAGGGCCGGGGTCAGCAGAAAAAGGGGCAAATTTTCCCCCAGCGGATCGGGTAGGAGGAAAAAAGTCGCCAGGGCCAGGACCAGACTGGCCAGCATTGAGCCAAGCGAGGTATAGCGCCAGACAGCCACCACGGCGAAAAAGGCGGCAAAGGCGACCATGAACGGCAAGGGCATCAAGCCGGCCACCCCCCCGGCGGAAGTCGCGACCCCCTTACCGCCCCGGAAACGCAGCCAGACCGGGAAGTTGTGCCCGAGGACGGCGGCGAAAGCGGCTAAAATGCCGGGGAAGGGCGGGGACATGGCGTTTCCCAACCAGGGGACCAGCCAGATCACCGGCGCCAAACCCTTGAGGAAATCCAGGAAAAAGGTGGCAAGGCCGCAGCGCCAGCCGCAGAGGCGGAACACATTGCTGGCGCCGATGTTGTGCGAGCCGTCCCGGCGCACGTCCCGCCCGGCCAGCCAACCGATAAGCAGGCCGAAGGGGATCGATCCGGCGAGATAGGAAAAGAGGGCAAGCGCCATGGGTCACGACGCCTCCGGATCGAAATCCAGCCCGATGTCGATTGAGCCGGCTCCATGGGTTATCGCCCCCACCGAGATGCGTTCGACCCCGCTTCCGGCCACCGCCGCCGCCGTGGTCAAGTTGATGCCGCCGGACGCCTCCAGTTCCGGCCGCCGCCAGCCCTGTCCGGAACAGAGCCGATTCGTCAGCTCCACCGCCTCGGCCAGGGTTCCAGGCATCATGTTGTCAAGCAGGACGTAGTCAGGCTCGGCCGTCAGCGCCTCCGCCAGTTGCTCCAGGGAGTCCACCTCCACCATTACTGGCAGAGGCGTTTTTTTCCGCGCCGCCCGGACGGCCTTGGCTGGCCCGCCAAAGGCGGCCAGATGGTTGTCCTTGATCAGGACCATGTCGTAAAGGCCCTGGCGGTGGTTGTGGCCGCCGCCGGCCCGCACCGCCAACTTGTCAAGGGCCCGGTGTCCGGGAAGGGTTTTGCGCGTGTCGTAAATCTTCGCCCCGGTTCCGGCCGCGAGATCGACGAAGCGGCGGGTCAGGGAAGCCACGGCGCACAGGCGCTGGAGCAGATTCAGCGCTATCCGCTCGCCCATGAGGATAATCGCGGTGTCTCCCAGTATTTCAAGCAGGTCGTCGCCGGGGGAGAAGCGCTCTCCGTCCTGGCGCAATATCCCGATCCGCGCCGCTCCGGCGTCGCCGGCGTATCTTTCCCCCAGCCGGGCGAAGAGGCGCCGCGCCACCTCGCCGCCGGCCATAATCCCCGGCGCCCTGGCCCGGAAACGCCCGCCGGATTGGCCGGAACCGGGGAACAGGGCCTGGGTTGTGACGTCGCCAGTCCCGACATCCTCGTCGATGGCGAGATCGAGGAGCCGGTTCACCTGTTCCCATTGCCGCCATTCCGGCGTGGCCGGCGGGGTCTTGTCCATGGCTAGCGCCTTTCTCCGCGGCCGGAGTCGGCCTTCCAGCCCCAGCCCAATTTTTCCCGCAGCAGCTTATACCGGCCGGCGGCGGCGGAAAGGAAACGGATCCGGGAAGCCGAAGTCCGCACTTCCAGCGTTTCCTCGCCCTCCATTTCCAGGCAGGGGAGGCCGTCGGCCAGGAGCCCCACCGGCCGGTCGCTGAAATGCCGCAGGCTCACCATTTCCGCCGGATCCAGCACCAGGGAGCGGTTGGCGAGCTGGTGGGGGCAGATGGGGGCGAGGATTATGGCCGAGAGTTCCGGGCTGGCCACCGGGCCGCCGGCCGCCAGGGCATAGGCGGTCGAGCCGGTGGGGGTGGCGACGACGATCCCGTCGCCCCGTATGTTCATGAGCTCCTCGCCGTCCACCCAGGCCGACAACGGCAAAAGCCGCCGATTAAGGCGGGAGGCCAGGACGAATTCATTCAGGGCGGCGCGCCGCCATTGCCGGCGCGCCGACTTCAGGTTCGCCTCTAGCCGCATGCGCACGCTTTCCCGGAGTTCGCCGGCCAGGGCCCGGCGGATTAGTTCCGGAAAGCCGTCGGGCGGGTTTTCCGCCAGATAGCCGAGCCGGCCCAGATTGAAGGCGAGGATGGGCGGCGGGTTTTCTCCCAGGGCGGCGACCGCCCCCAGGACGGTGCCGTCCCCTCCGAAGATGGCGGCGAAATCCGGGGCCAACCCCGCCAGATCCTCTCCGATGCGCGTCGACAGGCGGACGTCCAAGCCAAGGCGGGCCGCCTCGCGCTCGGCCTCGCCGGCCAGGCTCAGCGCGTCCGGCTTGTCGGGATTGGCGACGATGACGATGCGGGACAATCAATTCCCCTCCTTGCCGCCTAGCCCGCGCCTGGCGCAGGCGATGGCGCCAAGCGCCACCGCGTGATCGCCAAGCTGGGCCATGACAATCCGGGTGTCCTTGAACGACGTTTCGGGAAAAACCCGGCGCCGCGCCGACTCCTTGACCTTGGGAAGCAATTCCTTGCCCAGCGCCTCGAACACCCCGCCGCCGAAGACGACGACGTCGGGGCCGAAAATCGTGATGTAGGTGGCGACGCCGATGCCCAGGTAATGCGCCAACTCGTCCAGGGCCTCCACCGCCACCGCGTCGCCCTTGCGATACGCCTCCTGGAGCAGGGACGATCTGATGGTGGCGAAATTGGCGTCGGGAACCATCTGGGTCAGGACGCTTTTCTTCCCCTCGAAGAATATCTCCCAGGCGATACGCCTGGCCAGGCCGGCCTTGGAAGCGTAAGCCTCCAGGCATCCCTTGTGGCCGCAACCGCAGATCCGTCCGCCTTCTTGAACGATTATATGGCCGAGTTCGGCCGCCATGTGATTTTCGCCGACCACCAGTTGGTTGTGGAAAACAATGCCGCCGCCCAGGCCGGTGCCGACGAAAAAGCCGATCAGCGTCTTGGCGCCCTTGCCCGAGCCGTAGAT
>JAISYD010000139.1 GCA_031270145.1 Planctomycetota bacterium | reverse complement strand
AAGGGCGACTATTCCATCGCCGGTTGATGTTTCCGGCGGACGGCATGGCGGTCGACGACCTTGGGGCGTCCCAGACTTTGTCCGGGACGCCCCAGCCTTGTCCCTCCACGCCCTTGACCGTCGGACAGTACGCGAAGGCGGTGGATTAACTGTTCATCGCCGACCACAGGGCGGCGGACTCGCTTTTGGCGACCTCGAACAGGGTTTCGGAAATGCGCCAGGACGGATTTTCGGAGCTGTATTTGCCAAGGTGTTTTTTTATGGCGATGTCCAGGAACTGGAAAAGGCTTCGTGGCAAGCGCAGATCGTTGAACTCCCTGGCCAGGCGGGGGCCAAGCTCCTCGGCCATGAGATCCGCCACCCTCGGGGCTTTTTCCGGATTTTCGGCGCAAGCCGATAAGCGCCGGTTCGCCAGATCGATCAGCGCCGAGCCGCTCCAGTCCAGGGATTTCACCAGATTCTGCTTGTCCAGCCTCGCCCTGGCCTTGAAGGCGTTGTCCTCCTTGTCCATATGCCGGTAAAGTTCGACCGGAAGGAGGAATTTGAAGCCCAGGTCGTGGTGTTGCAGCAACTGGTTGTCGAGGAGGGAGCGGATGAATGTCCACATGGCCTTGTTGTCGCCCTGGATAAGAGTCGGCTCGTCGACCTGGTCCACGATGACCAGCAGGCCGGAATAGCCGGTTTGCGCCAGGATGTCCTGGAATTTATCCAGCAAGGCGAAGCGATCATTGACGATCCCGCCATTGGCGGGCAACCCGTCCCGACGCTCCTTTTTGCCGTTTTCCCGGGGCGGAGGCTCCAGCTCCGCCGGCAGGAAGCGCCGCAAAAGCGACATGGACGCCCTTCGGTCGTTGTCGTCGGCCGGCAGAACCCAGATCGCGTCCAGGATTTTACGGCCCAGCCGGTTCCGCCGCAGCCGCTTGATCGCCCCCGGCGCAAAGCCGAGAAGCAGGAAGCCGGCCGCCAGGTAGGAGGACAGGGCCGGGGACAGTTCGCCCGTCAAGCCGCCGTAGCCGGCGGCGGCGGCCAGCAGGGCGCCGAGTATTTCGCAAACCCCGATAGGCAGTCCGCCCAGGCGGAACAGCGCGTCCCAATGGCGTTGAAAATAAGTGGCGACGCCGGTGAAGCCGACCAATTGGTTGAGACCGCGCCAGCGCGGGAGGCGGCCAGCGAAGGCCGGGTTATCGTAAACGATATCCAGGAACATCAGGTTACGCTTGCCGCTTGGGCTCAATTTGCGCTTGAGGCTGACCCCGGCCTCTAGGGCCTCGGTCACGTATTTGGTCACAGCGAGGGAGAGTATGGCATCCAGATGATCCGCCATCCCCCAATTGGCGAACGTCTCCGCCGGCCGGGGCTGGCCGCCCAGCCGCTTCAGGAAGGCGGAGTGGAAGGGGTTGAAATCGGCGTAGTCCACCACCATGACCCGCCCGTTTTTCCGCGCCCCCTCGCCGGCGTTGTATTTTTCCATCTCCCGCCGCATTTGCAGGCGCAGGGCGGTTTTGCCCGATCCCTTGCCTCCGAAGATGAGCGCGGTGGACGGCTTGCCGGGAGAGCCGAGGAACTTGTTCCAATCGGGATGCCGAGAGGTCTCGATGATGTTCTCGAACACCGTGTCCTGCTTGGCGTCGTCCGAGTTGTCGAAGGGGCGTGAATCGGCGCGCAGGCCGTGATGCCGGTAAAAATCATTGATGTCCATAAGCCGCCAATCCTGTCCAGCGCCATTGGCGCATTCGCCGTTCGCGGTCGTTCGGGGAAGGGGTGGTCCGGTCGGGGAAGGCACTAGGCATATTTGGTGCCGGGAGTGGGACTTGAACCCACACGACCTTGCGGCCACGGGTTTTTGAAACCCGCGCGTATGCCATTCCGCCATCCCGGCTCGTGTTATCGGCTCCGCGTCTTCCCAGGACGCCCGTGCTCCGGCCCCAGAAACGCCACATTATACGCGGGATCGCCCGGGAACGCAAGAGGTGGATAAGATTTTTTCCGCCTCAAGCGGGGGACCAGTTGCAAGCCGGGAATAAAAAGCCGACGCAAAGCGGCGGTATGGGATGAAAACCATCTCCTCGAGCCGCTCAAAGGAGATTTCAATGCGTAGACCCTGACGCCTGCCGACGCTCGGTAAAATTTTCCTTGACATAGGCGGGCGGTACAGGCATATATGACGCTTTCCCGCAAACAACCGGCCAACCGCGGCGGTCGCGGGGATGTTTTATGATTGCGCTTGAGTGGTTTATTCAATTCTGGAGGTGGGTTATGGCCAACGAATGCGAGATTTGCGGCAAAAAAACGACTTTCGGCATCAAATATGCCAGGCGCGGCGCCGCCAAGGCCAAGGGCGGTTCCGGCGCCAAGATTTCCGGCAAGACCGGACGCGCCTTTAAACCCAATCTGCAAAATGTCCGGGCCGAGGTTGACGGCCGGATCCGGCGCCTCCGGGTCTGCACCGACTGCCTGTCGGCCGGCAAGGTGAAAAAGGCGGCGCGGGGCCAAATGAGCCTGAGGAAAGCTCTGGCGGGCTGAACAGTCGCTTCGGCTCCAGCCGATTTGGAACCGCGCTTTTGCCATGACCGGTTCCAGCCGATAAAAGCGTTTGCTATGGCGAAAATAGCTCAGTTGGTTAGAGCGTCTGACTGTGGCTCAGAAGGTCGTGGGTTCGAATCCCATTTTTCGCCCCACTTATAACGCCCCTTGTAACCTCTTTAGTTGCAAGGGGTTTTGATTTTTCGGAGGAAGCGCAAATTTCACGTAACTTGACATTTTGGCAACTTTGTTCGTCGCTGTAATACCAATTCCCTTTAATTTTGTCCGATTTGTGTAATCCATTTGTATCCGCAAAGTGATCGGATGGCGTTGGCGTCTTTTATCACTTCCAACCATGCTTTTGCAACGGCTTCATCCA
>JAISYD010000125.1 GCA_031270145.1 Planctomycetota bacterium | reverse complement strand
GGGAAAGGATGAAAAAAGCGCAATTCTTCGCCACCGCCATGGGGACGCTGGGAGTGGCGGAAAGCGGCGGCCGCATCACCGACGTCTTCCTTGACGGCGAAGCGGGGCGAAATGACTGCCGGCTCGGGGAAACGCCGACGACCCGCGCGGCGGCGCGGCAATTGCGGGAATATCTCGCCGGAACGCGGAGGCGCTTCGATCTCCCCCTAAAGCCGGAGGGGACGGATTTTGAGCTGGCTGTCTGGGCCGCGCTCCTGGAAATCCCCTATGGCGAAACCCGCAGCTACCGGCAAATAGCGGAAAGGATCGGCCGGCCCGGGGCCTGCCGCGCGGTCGGCGGGGCCAACGCCAGGAACCGCATCGGCATCATCATCCCTTGCCACCGGGTCATCGGCGCCAATGGCGCGTTGACCGGTTATGCCGGCGGCCTGGATTTGAAGGGGCGGCTGCTGGCGCTGGAGGGCGCGCGGTGACGCCGGGGCCGGGCGGCGCGGCGGCCCTGGACAGAAAGGCGTGCTACGCCGCCTTCAAGAACCATGACGCCAGTTTCGACGGGCGCATATTCATCTGCGTGGCGTCCACCGGAATCTATTGCCGCCCGGTGTGCCGGACGAGGCCGCCCAAAGAGGACAATTGCACCTTTCAGGCCAGCGCGGCGGCGGCCGAGGCGGCGGGATACCGGCCCTGCCTCAAGTGCCGCCCGGAACTCGCGCCCGGCTTCGCCCCCATCGATTCGGTCGCGCGCCTGGCGCGCCGGGCGGCGGAGCTTATCGAAGACGGCGGCTTGGACGGGGGCGGCATGGCGGCGCTCGCCGGATCGCTTGGCGTCACGGACCGGCATTTGCGTCGCGCCTTCGCCGCGGCGTATGGGGTCCCGCCGGCGCGCTACCTCCAGACGCGGAGACTGCTGCTGTCCAAGAGCCTGTTGACCGACACGGAACTCCCCATAACGGAAATAGCCTTCGCCGCCGGGTTCGGCAGCGTCCGGCGCTTCAACAGCCTTTTCAAGAGCCGGTACCGGCTTTCGCCCGCCGCCTTGCGGAAAACGGGGGCGGCTTTTTCCCGGCGCGGCGGCGAGGGCGCCACCCTGTTCCTCGGCTACCGCCCGCCGTTTGGCTGGAACAAGCTGCTTTCCTTCCTGGCGGACCGGGCCATTCCCGGCGTGGAGAGCGCGCGCGACGGCGCATACCGCCGGACCGTCGTCATGCGAAGCGGCGGGGAAAGGCTCCGCGGCTGGATCGCCGTTGAAAACATGGAGGGAAAAAACGCCCTGGCGGCGACGCTTGCCCCGTCCTTGTTCCCCGTCCTTCCCAAGATTCTGGCCAGGATCAGGAATCTTTTCGATCTGGACAACGAGCCCGGCGGGGTATTTGCCGCCCTGGCGGCCATGAATAGGCTGAAACCCGGCATATGCGTGCCGGGGACGCGTTTGCCCGGCTGCTTCGATCCGTTTGAAATGGCGGTCCGGGCGGTGTTGGGCCAACAAATCACGGTCAAGGCGGCTTGTACCCTGGCGGGCCGGATCGCGCGGGCCTTTGGCGAACCGATGGAAACGCCGTTCGCCGAATTGACGCACGGATTCCCGGACCCGGAGACGCTTGGCGGCTTGCCGGAGGCCGCCGGAAACCGGCTCGGCCCACTTGGGATCATCGGTTCCCGGGCCCGGGCCATTTCGGCGTTGGCGCAATCCTTGTCGGCGGGGACGATAACCCTTTCCCCGCTGGCGGATCCGGAGGAGGAGGTGGGAAAGCTCCTGTCGCTGCCCGGGGTCGGCCACTGGACGGCCCAGTATCTTGCCATGCGGGCCCTGAGATGGCCCGACGCCTTCCCCCACACCGATTATGGGCTGAGAAAGGCGCTGGCCGGCCCGACCAGCGCCCAACTGCTTGAGATGTCCGGACAATGGCGGCCTTGGCGGGCCTATGCCGCCATGAACCTGTGGAACTCGCTGGCGTAAGGCCGGGCGGCGCGGTGGTCCCGGGTCAGAAATCGCCCGGAACCGCATGGCTGTTGTACACGATGTTGGCGTTCCTGTCGATAAGGATGAAGGTCGGATAGCCGGGGACGTTGTACTGGTTGGCCACCAGGCTGTTTTGATCCAGCAGCACCGGATAATGCGGCCGGTATTGCTGGATGTAATTGGCCACCGCCTCGGGACGCTCGCCCACATCAATGCCGTAGACCCGCCAGCCCTTGGCTTTGGCGCGATCCGCCGCCGCCTGGATGTCGGGATAGGCTTGACGGCAATATTGGCACCAGGTGGTGAAGAAATACAGGGCGGCCGGCGTCCTGACCGTCACCGGCTTGCCGTCAATCGCCGGCAGGCGGAACAGGCTGGCGTTCCCCGCGCCCGGATTCGAGGCCGGCCGGCCGGCATCCGCCTCCCGCTGGAACGCCTGTTTCCGGGCGGCCGGGGGCGGCGAATCGGAACAACCGGACGACAAGACGGCGAAAAGGCCGAACGCGGCCAGAACCACCGTGACGCTTCGCGTACGCATCTGTACTCCCGCAGAAGTTAAAGGCTCCGGCCGGAGCCTCCCGCCATAGACTGGCGAACCTTTGGAAAATCCCATCCTGAATTGCGGCCGGGACGCGAAACCTTTCAGAAAAAAACCGCCCCGGAAAAGGATTTCCGCCCTAGGCCGGCGCCAGGAGCCGATCCCCGGCCGGAAGGGACGCGCCAGCGTAGGCGATTCCGGCCTGGTCCTCCGGCTCGGGACCCGAGCCCTCCCGCCGCGCCAAAGCGGCGGACGACCTTTCCCGCCCTATTTTATCCATGTCGTCGTACTTGAGGCTCAGGACATTGCTGATGCCGGCCACCCGCTGGGTCACGCCCCAGATGGCGTCGGTCATGCCCATGGTGAGCTGCGAATGGGTGATGACGATGAACTGGGTGTCGGCGGCGAAGATGCGGATCTGGCGCATGAAGCGATCGATGTTGGCCTCGTCCAGGGGGCCGTCCACCTCGTCCAAGATGCAGAAGGGACTGGGCTTGGAGCGGAACAGGGCGAAAAGGAGGGACACGGCGCACAGCGCCTTTTCGCCGCCCGAGAGCAGCGATATGCTTTTGGGCTCCTTGCCGGGCGGCTGGGCCCGGATTTCGATGCCGGCGTCCAGGGGGTCCGCCCCCGGCTCGGCCGACTCCTCCAGCAACAGGTCGGCCCTCCCGCCGCCGAAGAGGGAGGCGAAGATTTGCTGGAAATTGACCCGGACCGCCTCGAAGGTGGATTGGAACAAGGTGGACGACTTGGCGTTGATGTCCTCGACGGCGGCGCGAATGGCGGCGGCCGCCGCCGCCAGTTCCTCCTTCTGAACGCGCAGAAATTCGGCGCCGGCCTCCAACTCGGCCAGTTCGTCGATGGCCGCGAAATTGACGTTGCCGATGTTGCGGATCTTTTGCGACAAGTCCTCTATCCGCGCCAACAAGTCGGCATCGGAAAGGCCGGCCCATTCGGCCCCGGGATCGGGCCGAGCGGCCTCCTCCGGGGAGGCGTCCGGGGAGCGCTCCTCCAAATCCTCGGGCTTAAGGCCAAGCTCTTCCCCGGCCTTGGACAGGATGTTTTCAAGCCGCAGGCGGATTTCCGTTTCCCGGCGATCCAGCTCCGCCAGCCCGTCCCGCAGGCGCGCAACCTGGACCTGGCGCTCGCGCTCCTCCCGCCGCAATTCCTCGGAGCCGGCGCGGAGGCGCGCGATATCCCCGGCGATTTCCGCGTTGGCCGCCCGCTGTTCGTCCCGGATCCGGAGCAGCTCGGCCTCGCGCCCGTCCAATTCGGCCAGACGTCGGCGCAACTCGGCCATATCCCGGCCGGCCAATTCGGCCGACAGGCCTGGACGCGCCAACTCCTCTTGGACAGAAGCGATGTCGGCCGCCAGTTCCCGCCGGCGCGACTCCAATTCCCGCGCCTTGGCGACCGCCTCCGAGCGCTCGCCCGAAAGGACGGCGAATTCCCGCCCCAGGGAATCGACAGCCTCGCGGGAACAGCGCTGCTCCTCCGTTCCCGCCGCCACCGCCCGCTCCAGATCGGCCATTTCGGCCGCCAGAGCGGCCAATTCCCGCCTGGCGTCCGCCAACTCCCCACGCCGGCTTTCGCCGCCATCCCCCAAGGCCAGCAGGGCGGCTTCCGCCCGGGCGGTTTCCCGGAGCAGGCGATCCCGCTCGCCCAGGCGCGCCGCCAGGCTTTGCTTGAGGCCGGCCTCGGAACGCCCGGCCTCGGCCAGATCCTTTTCCATCCGGTCGATCCGGGCGGCGAGGTCGCGCTGGGCTAGGGCGATGCCGTCCCGCCGCCGCCGCTTTTCCGCCAGGCGGCGTTCGCAATCGGCCAGCTTGGCGGCCATGGCGTCCAACTCGGCCTTGCGCTGCACCAAGCCGCCCCGGGCCGCCGCCTTGCCGTGGCCGCCGGTCATGGCGCCGGAGGGGCTGACGACGTCGCCGTCCAGGGTGACGATCTTGACGCCCCGCGCCTCGCGGCCCGCCAACTCCCGCGCCAGGTCGAGACGCTCCACAATCAGAACGCCGGCCAGCAGATGCTCCATGGCGGCGGAGTAACGGCGGTCGAAGGACACCAGCTCCACCGCCTCGCCGATCACGCCGGGGATCCGATTCATGCCGCCGTCCAGGCGGCGGCGGGGCTGGATGCGGTCCAGCGGCAGGAAGGTGGCGCGCCCCAGGCGGCCGCGCTTGAGATATTCGATGGCCGACTGCGCGTCCCTGGCCGTCTCCGTCAGCACGTCCTGGGCCGAGGCGCCGAGGATGGTCTCCAGGGCCAGGGCCAGGTTTTCCGGCACGGTCAGCAATTCGCCGGCCATGCCGATCACGCCCCGGCAGTCGCCCTCGCCCCGCCGGGCCGCCATGAGGACGTTGCGCACCCCATCGTAGGCGCCGGCCAGGCTTTTTTCCAGATCCTCCAACGTCGCCCGGCGGGCGGCGAGGCCGGCCAGCTCCCCCTCGTCGGCCCTTTCCCCCTCCTGCAACCGCCGCATCGCGTCCGCCAACTCGCGGCCCTCGCCCCTCAACGCCTCCAGGCGATCCGCCGCCGCGCCAAAGCCCTCGGCCGCCAGCCGGTATTCCTCTTCCGCCGCCGCCGCCGCCCGGGCCGCCGCTTCCCCTTCCAGGCGGAGGCCGGACAGCCGCGCCCCGGATTCGGCCAGCCTGGCCGCTCCGGACTGTTCCGCCGCCTCCAACCCGGCGGCGACGGCGGAAAGCTCCTGTTGGCGGCGGTTGACGTCGATTATACGGTTGCGGACGCCGGTCACCCGGCTTTCCGCCTCCTCCGCCCGGCGGAGCAATTCCCGGCGTAGGGCGTCCCGCTCGCCGAAGCGGCGCTCCAGCCCCGCCGCCCTTTCCTCGGCCGCCGCCAAGCCGACCGCCGCCTCCGTCTCCTGGGCGGTCAGCCGCTCCAGGCGGGCGGTCAACTCGCTCCGGCGCTCGTCGCCGCGGGCGATGTCGTTCGCCAGGGTCTCAAGACGGTTTTTGGCGTCGGCCCGGGCCAACTGGGCGGCGGAAAGCGCCTCCTGGTTTTCCGCCGCCGCCGCCGCCACGGCGCCGTGGCGGGCCGAAAGGGCGGCATCCTCGCCGGCCAGGCGGGTGAATTCCAGGTTCAGGGCCGCCAACCCCCTCTCCACCCCGTCCAGCTCGGAATTGAGCGCCTCGCGCCGCTCCCGGACGCCCTCGCCCAGCCGGATCTGGGCGGCGCGCTGGCGGCGGTACAGGTGGGCGCGGGCCGCGTCGCGCTCGCCCGAAAGCTTGCGATGGCGGCGGGCGCCGGCGGCCTGGGAGGACAACTTGCGGATGAGCCGCTCCTTTTCCTCCAGGCGATCGCCGGCCCGGGCGAGTATCTGTTCCGTCCGCTCCAGGCGGGCCAGGGTGGCTTTGCGCTCGGCCTTGAACTTGGAAATGCCGGCCGCTTCCTCGAAGATGATCCGCCGTTCGGCCGGCTTGGCGGACAGCAGCGCCTCGACCCGCCCCTGCTCGATCATCGAATAGGCGGAATTGCCGACGCCGGTGTTCATGAACAGATCCCGGATGTCCCGGAGGTGGCAGGGGGTGTTGTTGATGAAATAGAAGCTTTCCCTGGCCCGGGTCAGCCGGCGGCGGATCGCCACCTCCTCGTAGGCGGTCTTGAGCGCGTGGTCGGAATTGTCGAAGTTGAGGGTGACCTCGGCGATGCCGCTGGCGGCGCGGGAGGAGCAGCCGGAAAAAATGACGTCCAGCATCTCGCCGCCCCGGAGGCTCTTGGCCGATCGCTCGCCCAGCGCCCATTTGACGGCGTCGACGATATTCGATTTGCCGCAGCCGTTGGGACCGAGGATGGCGGTGATGCCGTCGCCGAAGGTGACGACCGTTCTCTCGGGGAAGGACTTGAAGCCGAAGATTTCCACTGATTTCAATCGCATGCGCTTGACTCCGGGCCGGAACGCGGGTCGGCCGTCAGGTTATAATGTGGTTGTCGGCGCCGCAGGCGGCGCAACGCCCGTCTGGCCGCAAGCCGGACAGATCGGCCGCGAAGCCGGAGCGGGCGACCACAGCGGCGCCGCAGGCCGGGCAGACGGTGTCGGAAAAGCCGGGCACGGCGAGATTCCCCAGGTACACGTGGTCCAGCCGGGAACGGAAGATGTTCCCGGCGTTCCTCAGATGCGCCGCCGTGGCGGCGGCCCGGCCGAATTGGTAGCTCGGGTGGTAGGCGGTCAGATGACAGGGCGTGGAACTGCCGCAATTGCCGGCTATCCAGGCCGCCAGATCCTCCAGTTCCGGCACCGCGTCGTTCTCCCCCGGGATGATCAGGGTGGTCAGCTCCACGTGGGTCCGGGCGCAAGCGGTCCGCACCGTCTCCAGCACCGGTTCCAGAGAGCCGCCGCACAGCCGCCGGTAGAAATCGTTGTTGAACGCCTTGATGTCGATGTTCATGGCGTCGACCAGGGGGAGCATGGCGGCCAGCGGCTCCGGGTTGACGAAGCCGTTGGTGACCAGGATGTTGCGGCCGCCGGCGCGGCGCACCGCCCGGGCGCAGTCCAGCAGGTATTCGATGGCGATGATCGGCTCGTTGTAGGTGTAGGCGACGCCGATGGAGCCATCGGCGGCGCCGGCCGCCGCCACCTCGGCCGGGGTCATCGGGATGGTGGGGGGGGACAGTTGCGATATGGCGCTGTTCTGGCAGAAGACGCAGCTCAGGTTGCAGCCGGAGCCGCCGATGGAGAAAACGCGCCGACCGGGGAAGAAATGGTAGAGCGGCTTTTTCTCCACCGGATCCAGGGCGGCGGCCGACACCCGGCCGTAGGAGGCGGCGAAGACGGCGCCGCCGCGGTTGATTCTGGCCCCGCAGGCGCCCGAATCGCCGTTTCCGAGGAAACAACCGCGCGGACAGAGGCGGCAACTCGCCGCCCCGTCCGGATAGGGCTCGAAGTAAACGGCTTTGACTGGCCCGCCCGGCATCGCGCTCACAAGTAAAGGTGCATCCGGTGGCGGTTGAACAGCGCTATCTTCCATTCCTCCCCGGTGTTCATCTGGAGCCCGGCGATGTCGTCGAGCCGAATGACCGACACGCCGTCCGGCTCGCCGTCGTCCGAAAGCACGTCGAGGCGGACATGGGTCTCCGATATGTCCCGCACTATGCCGTGGAAGCGCAGCTCGTCCTCGCCGGTGGCGATAAGCACGTTGACCACCAGCTGGTCGGCCAGGGAGCGGCGCAGCGCCTCGTCCAGGCAGCTTTCGGGGTTGGGCTTGCCGTTCCAGCCCTGTTTCGGCCGGACGGCGCCGCCCTCCCGGTCCTTTTCCATCAGCAGGGCGATTTGCCGGGCGTAGCGGGACTCCCGGCGGATCTCGATGATGTCGTCGATGGCGCCGATGTCCAGCCCGTCCGGGTTGCCGTCCGGATCGATCTGCTGGAGGGTGTAGTCGGATTCCGACACCGCCTCCACGAAGCCCACCGCGAAGCGCCGGAGATCCAGCGGATCCCGGAACACGCAAACCAGTTGCCGATCCCGCCTAGCCTCGCGGAGCATGTCGCAAAAAAGATCGCCAGCCATGTTATGCCGATTTCCCTTTCCGCAAAAGCACCCGCCGGTGCGCGGCCCGGGCCGCCGCCGCCAACCCCTCCAGCCGCTCCGAGCCGTAGCGGACGACGGAGGCCATGCCGGGGTCCAAACAGTCGCCGTTCTCGAATTGCTGGAGGATCCACAGGCCGCCCGGCTCGAGCGCCTCCCCCATTTCCGCCAACGCCGCCTCGTCGATCAGCCCGGGCACCAGGGTGGTGTGATATTCGCGCTCCACCCGGGCCGTCGCCGCCAGCGCAAACGTTTCCCGCACCGCCCCGAGCGGATCGGGCGGCTCCGGCCCAAGCCCGGCGGCGGCGAAAAATCGGCGGTCCGGCGGCGCCTTGTAATCCAGGGCCAGGCAGTCCAGCAGCCCCTGGCGCAACAGTTCCCGCGCCACGCCGGGGCGGGAGCCGTTGCTGTGGAGCTTGATCCGCGCCCCCAGGCCGCGGGCGCGGCGGATCAGGCCGGCCAGCCCGGGCTGCAGGGTCGGCTCGCCGCCGGTGAACACCACCCCGTCGATCCAGCCCCGCTGCCGCTCCAGGAGGCGGAACAACCCCTCCGGATCCAGCGGCGCCAGATCCGCCAGGCCGACGACGTAGCGCCAACTGTGGCAGAAGGGGCAGCGGAAGTTGCAGCCGCCCGCCACCGCCACCGCCGCCACGTGATCCTCCCATTCCAGGAGCGAGTTGGGGATAAGCCCCCGCAAATCGAACCCGCCGTCCGGCATCGGCTAATCCCCGCAACCGGCGGCGGCCAGCTCCACCTCCGCCGGATCGAATTCGGCCAAGGCGTCACGGCTCCAGGCGCCGGCCGGCCGCTCCGTCCCGTCCACCCGGACGATGTCCGGGAGATTGGCGGCGCCGCAATGCGGGCACTTCTGGCTGATGCCGGCGCCGACCCGGTGGCAGGAGCGGCAGATGGTGAACTCCGGGCTGATGGTGAGCTGGGCCGCCTTGGTCTTCTCGAAGGTCTTGCGCACCAGGGCGGCGATGGCGCCGGCCGACGGGCGCGACTCGCCCACGAAGGCGTGGATGATGGCCCCCGACTCGATCAGGCTGTGGAACTTGGCCTGCTTGACGATCCGGTCGACGATGCCGTCGCCGGCGTCGGGGCGGAGGTGGACGGAGTTGGTGTAGTAGACCTCGTCGCCCGCCAAGTCGCCGCGCAGGAAGTCCAGGGCGTCGGGGTAGCGCTTCATGTCGATCTTCGCCAGGCGGCGGGCGGCCGACTCGGCCGGCGACTCCTCGATGGTGATCTTCATGCCGTGCCGGCGGCCCGCCTCCTTGATGCAGAAATAGAGGTAGGAGATGATCCGCACGCCAAGCCGGAGCGACTCGGCGTCCTCGTGCAACTCCCTGCCGGTCAGGTAGGCGAGGCATTCGTTGAGGCCGATGACGCCGACGATGTAGGTGGCCTGGTCGAGGTCCACGTAGGGCCGGCCGTCGGCCGCCAGCTTGCCGATCTGCCAGAGCGGCATCGAGGGGCCGGACATGAGGAGGCGGGCGAAATCCTTCTTCTGGAGGTGGGCCTTGACGCAGACGTCCAGCGCCCGCTCGATCTCGGCGAAGACCTTGGCGTAGTTGCCGCGCCCGGCCCGGTAGGCGCATTGCGGCAGGTTGATGGTCACGTTCTGGAAGCCGCAGAAGCGCATCGACTCGGGATGCTGGATCATGTGGGCGTCCTCGATCACCGTCCGCAGCCGGCAACAGGCCGAGAGGGTGACCTCGTCCCGGTCGAAAATGAAGTAGGGAGTGCCGTTCCTGGCCGCGATTTCGCAGGCGTAATTGTAGATTTCGAGCTGGTCCGGATCCTCGAAGGTCTCGTGGTTGACGTGGAAGTCGCACTTGGGAAAGGCGAAGACGTGGCCGTATTGGTCGCCGCCGGCCCAGACGTCCAGCATGGCCCGGGTGAAGCGGGTGGCGGCGGCGGAAAAATCCCCGTAGGTCCGCTCGAGGTATTTGCCGCCCGGCCCGATGGCCCGGATTTTCTTCAGGTAGGCGGGGATGCCGGTGTGGATGTTGAAGTCGAGGAACAGGGTCTGGCCGCCGCGGGAAAAGGCGTTCTGGCTGGAGGAGAAGATCAGGTGCTGCGCCTCCTGGCGCATTTCCGCGTCGGACATCCCCTCAACCAGCGGGGCGTACATGATGTTGATGTAGGCCACTCCGAGGGCGCCGGCGTAATAAGCCTGCATGGAAGCGAGGAAGGTGTTGAGATGGCCGGTCAGGGTGCGGGCGTGCTTGGCCGGGGCGGAGCTGGTGTCCAGGTTTTCCAGTTGCAGACCGTATTTTTTCAGGTATTCGAGCGAATGGGAGGAGCAGTAAACCCGGGTGGGGTAGCCCAGATCGTGAAGGTGGATCATGCCGTTCCGGTGGGCGTCGGCCACCTCGGGCGAGAATATCTCCCGCAGGGCGTACTGCTTCAGGGTCGTCTCGGCGATGGCCAGGTTGATGGCCTCCGGGTTGTTGGCCGCGATGTTGGAGTTTTCCTTGGATTTGGAGACGATGAGCCGCTCGATGTCGTACTTGGGCAGGCCGATCACCGCCTGCCGCTCCAGCGACTTCTGGAAGCCCCGCTCGAACAGCTCGTTGTCGGCCAATTCGCGGATCAGGCCGGTGGATATGCGGCTGAGGCCCGAGGCCAGCACCCGGCGCTCGACCGCCTTGGCGATCGAGCCGGCCTCGGCCTCGTCCAGCTCCGCCTCCCGGACCAGGGCCTTGGTTATACGGGCGCGATCCCATTGGAAGTACTCGGCCCGACTCCCCGGATCCACCAGGAGGTGGATGTCGGTGGAATCGGCGCCGCCCGCCTGGGAGTCCTTCCTGACCCGCATCCGAGCCCGGGTTTGCGCCCGCTGCTGGCGGTACAGGATGTAAGCCTTGGCGGTTTTGGCGTGCCCGGTCTCGATCAGGGCCTTTTCCACCATGTCTTGGATGTCCTCGATGCCGGGCGTACCGCCGGCGGCGTAGCGCTTGTCCAGCAGGGTGGCGACTAGGCCGGCAATGTCGTCGGCCAATTGACGGTTTTCCCCGCCCACCGCCCGGGCGGCGGCGAAAATGGCGTCGCCGATCTTTTGGACGTCGAAAGGAACCTCCAAACCATTCCGCTTTATTACCCCGGCAATGCCCGGCATGCTTTCTCCTAACCGCGCCGCAAGCTCCGGCGCGCCAATGTCCGCGCTGCCCGCGCCCTTAACCGGCGGACATTTCGCTTTTTCCGCCTTCTCCCGCAACGCCTAAAAAGTATTGCATTTCAAATAGTTGCGCTATATCTGGCCATTGTCGGCGGCGGACCCGCCATCGCCAGGCGCCGCCGCCTCCGCATTTTTGCCGTTATCCCCATCGGATATCTTTTGAATCTCCTGGATGAACTCGTCCAGCGCCTGGTATTCGCGGTAGACCGAGGCGAAGCGGACATATGCCACCTCGTCCATGGCCCTGAGCCTGGCCATCACCATGCCGCCGATGCGCTGGGTGGAAATCTCCCGCTCCGCGCCGTCAAGGAGTTCCCGTTCCAGCGCGTCCACCAGTTCCTCCGCCCTTTCCATGGAAAGGGGCCGCTTTTCCACCGCCCTGAGAACGCCGCTCAGGATTTTGCCCCGCTCAAAAGGTTCGCGCCGCCCGGTTTTCTTGATTACCCGGATCGGCATCTCCTCCAAGCGCTCGTGGGTGGTGAAGCGCTTGCCGCAGGTCAAGCATTCCCGGCGGCGGCGGATAACCAAGCCAGCGTCCGACAGCCTAGTGTCGATCACCTTGTCGTTATCCATCTTGCAAAACGGGCAACGCATGCCAAACGCCCTTCAACCGGAAGCGAAAATAGCGCTAGCGCGAAACCACCCCTTCCGACTTCAAAAAGTCGTTTTTCATTCACCGGAAACAGCCGGCGCCTTGGATCCTAACTCAAACTCCAACCAATGTTTCCAGCATAACCGCAAACGGGAAAACCATCCCGCTCACTAGCGTTAGTGGCTAAATGGATCATAGACCCCGCATATTGTGGAGTCAAGATTTTTTTTGACCCGACCACCGCTGCCCGGCCGGCTTTTTTTTAACCGGGTGTTTGGACGGCAGTAAAGAAATTGACAAAGCGGCGGATTTCTTTACAAAAGAGGCCGGTCCGGACAGGGGAGCAACTTTTTCCGGAGTATGCAAAGGCGGGCCGGAATGAGGAAGCGGCATGGCTGAAGCAAGCCCAACCATCTTTATCCAGGCGAGTTGCGACGGAACCGGCGCCATCGGCATATTCCAGATTTATGGCGGGGAGGACGCCCTAGCCGCGGCCCTGGATCTGCGGCTGGGCGGCAAAAAAAAGCTGCTTCAACGCAACCGATTGCGTCTAAACGAATTATCCTATGGCTGGCTGCGGGACGAGGCTGGTTTGATTTTGGACGAGGCGATGCTGGCGAAGCCGGAGGACGGCATGCGGGTTTTGACTAGCCACGGCGGCCCGCTTATTTGCCGAAATATTGGCAACTATCTGGAAAAGCAAGGGTTCAAGCCGTTCAAGCCCGATTCGGAGTGGTTCGCCGCCCGGCCGGGGGAGGTGGACGCGCCGCTGGATCCGTTGCTGGCCGCCTGCCTCACCCGGGATCAAGCCGCCGCCGTACTGGAATTTCGGGCCGGCCAGGCGCCTTTCCCGGCGCAACTGCTGACGCCGCGCCGGCTGGTGTTGGCCGGGCCGCCCAATGTCGGCAAAAGCAGCCTCCTCAACCGCCTGGCCGGCCAGGAGCGGGCCTTTGTCCACGAGGAGGCCGGCGCCACTCGCGACGTGGTGGATGAAATGGTGGACTTGGGGGGCTTCGCGGCTTTGGTGGAAGATTTGCCCGGCTTCGCCGCCGCCGCCGTCGGGCTGGACCGGGAAGCGGGGAAGCGGGCCGGGGAGCGGCTCCGGCTGGCCGAGGCGGTGGTCTTTGTCTGCGACGCCTCCCGGCCGTGGGGGGCGGAAGCCGAGTACGCGGCGGCGCTGACGGCCGGCCTGACGACGGGGCGGGCACCGGTATTGGTGGCGCTTAACAAGTCGGACCTGCCGGCGCGGCTGGAGGGCGAGCCATGGAAAAGGCATTTCCCCGGGGCCGACCAGGTCCGCCTCTGCTCCCTGCCCGGCGGCGACGCGGCGGAAAGGATGGGACCGGCGGCCTTCCGCCTTTGGGGAGGCGGGGCGGCGGCGGCGCCTGGCGGCTGAACCCGCGGTACGCGACTGATGGAAGGGATAGAACCGATACGCCGAGTATCCGCGTTCTTCAAGCCGCCGACGAAATAGGAGGCAACTGCATTGAAATCACCGCCGATTGCGGCCGGCGCATCCGCTGACGTTGGCCTTGGCTATGGTCGTGGCCGCCGCCGGAAGAAGATGTCCTCCTCACACCCCCCGTCTCGCGCCACTCCCGGTCCGCCCGCGCCAAGCCGATTGTTTTCCGGCCGGCCTGGCGGTATAATGCCGTCTTCCGGAAGCCGGCCGTTTCCGGCCGTTCGCAGCCAGCGGAGGCGCGGGACATGGAACCAATCGTACCGAAGTATTTCAATGTCGCCGGTCCCTGCGTTCCCGGCGAACATTACATGCTTCCCGCCGTTGATCGCCTGCCGGAGGCGCGTCAACTGGTCGAGCGGAAACAGTATTTCGTCATCCACGCCGCCCGGCAATCCGGGAAGACCACGCTCCTGCGGGCGTTGACGCGGGAAATCAACGCCGAAGGCCGGCATTACGCGCTCTATTGTTCGCTGGAGACGCTGCAGGAGATGCGCGAAGCGGAAAAAAGTACGGCTTCCCTCCTTTCGGTATTGAAACTGGCGCTGAAACGTTCCTCTGTGCGGAAGTTGCGCGAGCAGCAACCCGAATCCCCCGATCCGAATCCATCGGTGGCGGTCGGCATGAGCCTGATGAATCTGTGCCTGGCGCTCGACAAGCCGCTGGTCATCTTCTTCGACGAAGCCGACTGCCTGTCCGGCCAGCCATTGATCACCTTCCTTCGGCAGTTGCGGGACGGCTACGTCAATCGCGACGCTGCCCCTTTTCCCTGGTCGATAGCCCTGGTGGGGATGCGGGACATCCGGGACTTCAAGGCGCGGATCCGGCCGGACGGCGAGACGCCGGGATCGGCTAGCCCCTTCAACATCGTAACCAAGGCCCTGACCCTCGGCAATTTCACCGCGAAGCAAATCGCCGCGCTCTACCGGCAGCACACCGACGCCACCGGACAAATCTTCGAACCGGAGGCGATCGAACGCGCCTGGCATTGGACGGAGGGGCAGCCCTGGCTGGTGAACGCCCTGGCTCGGCAGGCGGTGGAGGACGATCTCGGCGGCGACCATTCGCTACCCGTGACCGGCGAGCATATCGACGGCGCGGCCGACGCCCTGATGAAGCGGCGGGACACCCATATCGACTCGCTTCTGGAGCGGCTGAAAGAGCCGCGGGTACAACGGGTAATCGAGCCGATGCTGTACGGCGGCGACGCCGTGGCCGACCCCCTGTCGGACGACAGCAAATTCTGCCTGGATATCGG
>JAISYD010000014.1 GCA_031270145.1 Planctomycetota bacterium | reverse complement strand
CAAGGACTATTTCCGGCGCATTGGCCCCGAAACCGATTGGCGGGACGCCCTCGATCACGCGGCCAGACTCGGCCTGGGGTGCCTCGAATACGCGTTGACGGCCGTCTAGGCTGTCCGGCGCCGGGGGCAGCGGGGACAGCGCTTTGCTGGAGGGAAGGGGCATGTCGTTCCTTGGATTGGCCGGCAAAACGTTTCTGGTGGCCGGCGTCGCCAACCGGAAAAGCGTGGCCTGGCACATCGCCTCCGGTTTGTTGGCCGAGGGGGCCGAGGTCGTCCTTTCGGTACGGGACGCGGCGGCGGAGCGGACGGCGGCCAAGTTGTTCCCGGGCGCCGACATCCTTATTTGCGACATGGAAAGGGAGGAGGACCTGGCTTCCCTGCCGGCCCGCCTCGGGGCAAGGCATCCGGTCCTCGCCGGCCTGGTCCATTCCATCGCCTTCGCCAATTACAGCCGTGGGCTTTGCCCCTTCCACGAGACGAGGCGGGCCGACTTCCTCCAGGCGGTGAACGTCAGCATGTTCAGCCTGGTCGCCCTGGCCAACGCCTGCCGGGATTTGTTCGCCCGGGACGCCTCGGTGGTCACCATATCCATTTCCCACACCAGCATGGCCTCGGAAAGCTACGGCTACATGGCCCCGGTCAAGGCGGCGCTGGACGCGTCGGTGGCCTTCCTCGCCAAGAGCTTTTCCGCCTTTTCCGAGGTGCGCTTCAACGCCGTCAACGCCGGGCTCCTCAAGACCGCCTCGTCCGCCGGCATTCCCGGCTATCTCGACAACTACCTCTTCGCCGAAAAGGCGACGCTCCGGAAGCGCGCCCTGGAAACCCGCGAGGTGGCGGACCTCGCCCTGTTCCTTCTCAGCCCCCGCTCCAGCGGCATCAACGCCCAGCGGCATGTGGTTGACGCCGGCATGAGCGTCAATTTCTTCGACCAGGCCATTGTCAAGCGGGCCGTCAGCCTTGATTGAGCCGCCGTCTTCCCGCCGGGCGGGCCGCTAGCCAACCCGGACCGGAAATCGGCGGCGGCGATTCCCGGATCTCTGGTTTTTTCCCGCCTCTTGTGTTAGCATGGAACGGGTGAATCCCAAGGCTCAACCTGGCTGGCAAACGAGGAATCGGCTTATGAAGACCAGAATCGGCGTCCGGATGTTTTTGCCCTGCCTCGCCCTGCTCGCCGCCGCGGCCGCGCCGGGCGGCGAAACCTTGACCAACGCCGACGTCATCGCCATGACGCGGGCGGGCTTGACGGCGCCATTGGTCATCGCCAAGATCCAGTCGTCCCTCGCCGCCTTCGACCTTTCCACCCGGGGCATGATTGCCCTGAAGGCGAATGGGGCGCGGGACGAAGTGATCCAGGCCATGATGCTGGCGGCGGAAAGCCAAGCCGCCCGGCCCCGGCTGGACGCGGATCGCCTCCGCCGCGAATTGTGGAATGTCGCCGCCGGCGGCGAGGCCGAGGCCGGGGGCTTTTCCTGGATCCTCGCCAACCGCGAGCAGGCGTTGCCGGAAATCGTCCGGGCCATGGCGGACGCCAGGCCCGAAATCCGGGCCGGCGCCATAGCCGCCCTGAGCCGGCTGGGCGCCCGGGAAAACCTGCCCGCCATCCGACATCGGCTGACCGATCCCTCCCCCCTGACGCGGCGGGCCGCCGCTCGCGCGCTCTTTGAACTGGACGATTCGGCCTCCATCGCCGACGCCGAAAAGGCGGTGACCCGGCAATTGACGCCCCTGGACGGCTACGCCCGCCTGCTTGGCCACGCCAAGCTCACTCGGTCGGCCGGCGCCCTGGGCATGGCGCTGGCGGCTTGCCCCGATCCCCAGGGTCGCGCCGCCTCGGCCTGGGCCATTGGGGAAATCGGCCGGGCCGGAATCGCCGGCCGACCGGCCTTGGAAAAGGCTCTGGCGGACGACGCCGATCCCCTGGTGCGCCGGGAGGCCGCCCTGGCTCTGGCCAAATTCCATGACGCCAGGAGCGCGGCCGCCCTGCAGGACGCCTGCCGCCGGGATCCCGGCGTGCGCAAAACCACCCTGGCCGCCTTGGCCGACTACCCCGAGGCGACGGAGTTCCTGGCCGGAGTGATGAACCTGGGGGCGGAGCAAATCTCCGCCGACGAATTGGAAACCGCCAGGGCCAGCCTTTCCCGCTTAACCGGGGAGGATTTCGGCCTGGATGGCCCGCGCTGGTCGGATTGGCTTGCCCGCTCCGCCCGGGATCGGGGCCGCGCCGTCGGCGCGCCGTTCTCTTCCGCTCCAGCATTTGATCCGCCAGCGGCCAGGCCGGAAGTTGACATTGAGGCCTGGAGCATTGTCGCCGACTCGGCCGGCATTCCCATGGCGCCCCAGGTCGACGACCGGCGTCCGATCGCCGCCACCGGCGGCGTCACCCTGCCGCTCCCGTCCGAATTTTCCTCCGGCGCCGCCAATAACGGCATTTTCAACCTCGACGGCGTCGGCGCCAATCCTTTCGCCGGCAACGCCGAACCGGCGGCGCCGACCTCCGCCATCCCCGCCTTGGATTATAGCGGCGAGTCCGCCGCGGCGCCGCCCGAGGCCTCGGGCTACCGCACCTGGTCGTCCGCCTTCTCGGCTCCCCCTGCCGCGCCGGCGCCGCGCCCCAAATGGACCGAGGTCGCCGCCCCCTCCGATTCGCCGCCTCCCGGCCCGGTTCCCGGCTGGGCGGATCAGGTCGGCGGCCCTCCCTCCGCCTGGTCGCAAATCCGCCCACCCGCCGCTCCGGCCGATTCCGCCGCCGCCCGAAGCGAGACTCCTCCGGCCTTGTCTAATTTTTCCTCCCTTGCCACCCACTCCCCGCCTGTTGGGGCTCCGGACGGTTCGGCCGCCGAGCCGGCGGCGCCCCGGCCCGGCGATTCGGGATCGGCCTTGCCGACCGCCGGCATAGTCGCGCCCATCCCGGCGGAGGACTATTCCGCCGCCGACAGCGCCGATATTTTGCGGGGGCTTTCCCTGCCCATGCCGTCCGACAGGGATTCAGACGCTCCGCCGCCAACCTTGTCCAACCGTCCGCCGCCGCCCAGTTCCCCGAAAGAACCTCCGTTGCGGTCGGAAGACGCGACCGACGTCTTTGTTTTTCCCGGCGAGGCCGGAGGGGCCGCCGCCGTGCCGGCCGCATCGGCCGGCGATGTGTTCTCCAATTTGGAAGAGGCGATTTTGCCGGATGCGCTGATCGGCGATACGGAAGGCTTGCTGGAAACCGACGCCGGACAATTGAGCGAGGCCGCTCCGGCGTCTCCGATTGAGCCAGACGCGGAGGTATATCCCGGCGGCGGGGTTTTGTTTGTCGAGCCGGAGCCCGGCCAATTGGTGATCGGCGAACCGTTGATCGCCCCGGGCGAAACCTGGCCGGAAGGCGGGGAGTCTTCACCGGCCGGGATTCCCCCGGGCTGGGAGGGAATGTCCTTTGGCGAGGCCGGGGCGGAGGAGAGCCAAACGCCGGCCGAAATTCCCCCGGGTTGGGATTTTAGCGAGGCCGGCGACGAGGGGACGCAAATGCCGGAACCTCCCCCGGAGCTTCCCGTGGAGGCGCCTGATTTTGGCGCCGCCAGCTTTCCGCCGACCCCCGAACCCGCGCCAGTCCAGCGGGCGCCCGACCCGGAGCCTTTCGATCCTTCCAGAGGAACGAGCCTGCCGCCCGTCACCAGCGAGGGGTTGGTGCTGCCGGACGGCAAGGGCATGTCGCCCCTGCTCGGAGAAGGGCTAGTCAAGTGACGATCCGCCCATGACCCTGCTGACCGCCAACCGGCTAGGCAAAAGTTATGGCGGACATGTCTGTTTTCAAGACGCGTCCTTTGTTATCCCCGCCGGCGGCCGGATTGGGTTGATCGGCGCCAACGGCAGCGGCAAGACCAGCCTGTTGCGCGCATTGGCCGGAGACGAGGAATGCGAGGGGGGGCTGGCCCGCCGGCGCGGCCTGGAAATCGCCAGGCTGGAGCAGTCGCCGGTTTTCCCGCCCGGCTCGACGCCGCGCGGCCTCATGGCCGAAGCGATCCGCCCCTGGCGGGAGTTGGACGCCGGCATCGACGCGCTGCGCGGGGAGGTGGCCGCCGCGCCGGCGGCGGAGCGGGAGGCGGTTTTGCGCCGTTTGGCGCAACTCGAAGCCAGGCGCGAGGCCGGCGGCGGCGAGTCGGCGGCGCGCCGGGCCGAGACCATCCTGCGGGGCGTCGGCCTCCGGCCGGATCAATTCGACCGGGATATTGGTGTGCTGTCCGGCGGCGAGCGCTGCCGGGCCGCCTTGGCCCGGCTCCTGGTGGGCGAGCCCGATCTTTGGCTTCTCGACGAGCCGACCAACCATCTGGATTTGGCCGGCATCGCTTTTCTGGAGCGGTTCCTCAAAAATTCCGCCGCCGCCGCCGTGGTCGTTTCCCATGATCGGCGCTTCCTGGACCGGATGGTGGAAAGCGTTTGGGAGTTGGACGGCGGCCGGTTTTATTGCTATCCCGGCAATTACAGCCAATCCCGGCGCATCCGGGAGGAGCGGCGGCAATCCGAATGGCGCGAGTTCATGAAGCGGCGCGAGTTCCTGCGCCGCGAGGAAATATTCATCAACAAATGGCGGGCGGGGACCCGCGCCCGCCAAGCCCAGTCGCATATGAAGCGGCTGGCCCGGCTGGAAACGCTCAAGGCCCCTCGGGATCAGTCGCGCCTGGCCGCCCTGGATCTCCGCCTGGGGCGCCGCTTGGGCGATCTGGTCCTTGAGACGTACGGGCTGACGATCGGTTTCCCCGGAAAAAGACTACTGGCGGATATGGCGTTCCAACTGGCGCCCGGGGAAATCCTCGGCGTGGTGGGGCCCAACGGGGCCGGCAAGACCACCTTATTCGAGACCCTGCTGGGCCGTCTGCCGCCCCTGGCCGGCGCCTTTCGCTGGGGGCCAACCGTCGAGGCGGGGACGCTCGGCCAGCACGACGTTTTCCCCGACGAGGAAAGGACGCCGCTTGAGCATCTCCAGGACGCCGGCCTGGGGGCCGACGATCAGGATCGTCGGGATAAACTGGGCGCCATGCTTTTTTCCGGCGAGGACGCCATGAAACCCATCCGCGTCCTCTCGGGCGGCGAGAAGAAGCGGCTGATGCTCGTCCGGCTGCTCTTGCAGGGGCATAACGCGCTGCTCCTAGACGAACCCACCAACCATCTCGACATCCAAAGCGCCGAGGCGGCGACCCTGGCCCTGTCGGCCTGGCCCGGCAGCGTCATGGCGATCAGCCACGACCGCTATTTCCTGGACGAGGTGGCGGATCGCGTCCTCTGGATCGAGGACGGCGCCTGGCGGATTACCCAGGGGGGCTTTTCCGAGGCCGAGGCCGGGCGCGACCGCTTCCAGCGCGGGCCGGAGGCAGCCCGGAGGCGCGAAGCCCGGCGGGCTCCGGCGAAAGCGAAGTCCCTGGCCGGCGCCAAGCCGGGATTGGCCGGCGGCAATCCCTTCGCCGGCTGGAGCGCCGCCAAGCTGGAGAGGCGGATTATCGCCAATGAAGAGCGCCTGGCGGCGATCCACGCCGCTTTCGCCGATCCCGCGGCCAGCCGGAACGGCAACCGGATGCGACAATTGCAAAACGAACTGGCCGGCCTGGAAGGCGAGCAGGCCGGCTTGGAGGCCGAATACGCCAAGCGGGGATGAAGCGCCATGCTGGCCAGCCGCCCCATGTTTTGTTTCGCCCTCGCGGTCATGGCCGGGGCCGTGTCGGCGCGGCTGTGGCCGGGGCTGTCCGATTGGCTAATCGCCGGCTGGCTGGCCGCCGGCGCTTTGGCCATTTGCTTTTTCCTCGCTCCGGGGCTTGGCGCCGCCCCGCCGCCGGCCGTCCTGCCGGCCGGCTACGGTCGGCACATCCTGCCCCGCCCCGGCTTTTTCGCCCGCCGCGGCCTGAACCGGCTGATCCTCGTCGCCAGCCTGTTTTTTTTCCTGTTGGGCGGCGAGCGGCAAACCGCCTGGCGTTTGGAAGCGGAGGCGGCGCTCGGCAAGTTGCCCGGCCAAACCTGGTTCAACGCATCCTTCCTAGCCTTGGGGCCGTCCCGGATCCGGCCGGGCGAAACCGGCGTCTGGCGGGCGCCGGTTTTGCTGGTCGAGACCGGAGGCGGGGAAAGCGTCAATCTGCCGGCCCGGTTGTCCGGGCCGGCCGGCCTAGCTTTTCGCCGCGGCGACCTGATCCTGGCCCGGGTATGGCGTGAGCCGCCCGGCCAGCCCGCCTATCCCGGCGCCTTCAACCCCTCCCTATGGCTGGAACGCGACGGCATCTTCGCCTCCTTTGGCGTCGCCCGTCCGCGGGAAGCCGGGCAGCGCCGCCATTTCCAGGTGATTCGGATCGACGATCCGCCCGCCGCCACCCGTCTCCGGCGGCATATCGACGAGTTGCGGGGCTGGGCCATCGAGCGCACGCTGGCGTCGGGCGGCGCCCACGGCAATCTCCTCGCCGCCATGCTCTACGGCTATCGCGGGAATTTGGACGCCGGGCTGCGCGACTCCTTCCGCCGGGTCGGCATAGGGCATGTGCTGGCTATTTCCGGTTTGCATGTCGGGCTGGTGGTAGGGCTGCTGTGGTGGGTCAGCGGCTGGCTGGCCTTGTCCGGCCGGAGTCGGGCCGGCGGCTGTCTTCTCCTTTCTTTGCTCTATCTCGGGATGGCCGGAGGGCAGGTGGCGGCGGTTCGGGCGACCCTGATGGTGTGTCTGCATTTTTTGGGCGTCATCGCCGGCCGGAGGGGCGAGAGGCTGAATTCGCTGGGGGCCGCCGCCCTCTTCCTTACCCTCCACAATCCCTCCTCGCCCATGGACGTCAGCTTCCAATTGAGCTTCACGGCCATGGTCTTCCTTTACGCCGGCCTCGGGTACGGCGCCGGCCGGGACGGCGAAACTCCGCGTCCGATCGCTTTCCCCTCCTGGCGTAGCCGCCTGGCGAGGGAGGGGGCGGCCTTGCTGCGGCTAAGCGTAGCCACCTGGCTCGGGCTTTTTCCCATCGTCGCCCTGGTGTTCAACCAAATCAATCTGGCCGGCCTGCCGATCAACGTCTTCGTCATCCCCCTGATGTCCCTGGTGCTGGCCGGCGGCTTGTTGCTGCCCTGGCTCGGCTGGCTTCCGGGCGCCGCCTGGCTCCTCACCCTGCCCACCGGCGTCCTGGTCGAGATCGCCTTGTGGATCGACCGTTTGCCCGGGTCGTCCTTCCCATGCCATGCGCCGGGAGGAGGTCAGGTTTTCCTTTTTTATCTGGCGGCGGGGCTGGTCCTGATCCCAGGTACGGGGGGGAGCGGGAATTTCCGGCGCCGCTGGCGAAGGCTGTCCTTCATCCCCTTGGCGCTTTCCCTCGCCGCCTTGCTGGCAAGCCTGCGATCGGAGGGGCCGCCGGCCGGGGGCAGGATCGCCGTCCTGCCCGGCCGCGGCTTTGGCAGCCTGGTCGTTGAGTCGGAGGCCGGCGGCGTCGCGGCGCTGGGCGGCATTGGCCGGAGCGGCTTGGACGAGGCCGGCTGGCTGCACAGCCTGAGGCGGAACGGAAGGGTCGGAGTGGTCGCCATCGGTTCGGCCAGGGCGGGGAGGCTGTCGTCCCTGGATTGGCATTTCGGCGTGGGGGATGAAACCAATCTGAAAACAACGGATCCGGTCCAGACCTGGCGGAGTTTCGGCTGGGCGCCGGTTCCGGGGGCGCCGGGAGTGGAATACGCCTTCCGGCGGGATTTTCAGGGCCGATTGATTTGGCTGGCGGCCCGGACCGGAGGGAAAAGCGTTTGTCTCGCCCCCCGCCTCACCGCGAACTGGGCGGAAAGGCTCCGACTTGACGCGGGCAAACTTGGTTTCCGGTTGTTGGTCCTGGGCTTCGCCCCAGGCGCCTGGCAAAGCCTTCCCGATTCCGCCTTCGCCGTCCCGATCGCCTCGCTGGGCTGGACGATTCCCGCCTCCCGGCCAAATTGGTTTTCGCGCCGCGCCTATGGCGTGATCCGGTTGGGGGACGACGGGCTCTCGGGGTTCGCCGACGGGGTTTGGCGGCGGATCGTCGGCCCGTGACCACCGGTTTCACGCCTGGCCGGCCAAAATTTTCCGCAAATCGGCCGGCAACCGGTAAAAATCCTCCACCGCCGCGTCCAATCGCCCGCGGGCGTCGGCCAAGTCGGCCGGGGCGTCCTTGGCGAAGGCGGCGCAAAGCCGGTAGGCATCGGCGACCGCCAGGGCCAGGACCGGATCCGGATGCTCCGGAAAGGGCAAGCGGCGCACCTCCGCCAGGTTGATGTTGTTGTTGCCGCTGCCGAGGCGGAACAGCCGGTCCAACAGCCGCGAGTTAAGCAGCCCGGCCAGGCTTTCGAGCGGCAAGCCGCCCTTGGGGACGAGAACGTTCAGGCTGTTGCCGATGAATACGCCCGGCGGGGCCAGGGCCGCAATCAGCCTCGGCCGCGACAGCATGTTCCGAATGCCCAATTGTACGACCCGGAAGCGCGCCGCCCGCCCGGCGACCGCCTCCGCCATCCCGCCCCGCATCGCCAGGAAGCGCTCCCGATCCAGAAACCTAGCCTTGCCCGGCGCGGGATCAAGGTCCAACCGGAACGGCGAAAGGTGCGTCCCCCTGGCCAGCAGGCAACCGCTGTCCTCCGCCAGCATACAGTCGCGGTAAACCGTCTGATCCACTTCGCCCACCCGCAGGTCGGCCGCCTCTCCCAGGCTGGTCCGGCAATGGGAGCGCAACCAAGCGCACAAATCGTTTTCAGCCTCGTCGGGAAAGGGCAGGATCGGGTCGCCGCCCCAGGCGTTTTTTTTGGCCAGGCTCCATTCCCTGACGGCGCCGCCCTGGCGGATCCGCAGTTTCCCCGCCCCGCCGCCGCCCCGGACCGCTCGGAAAACGCAAAGCGACTGGGTGACGCCGGCGAACAGGCGGTCGCTTTCGGGGAAAAAACTCCAGTCGTCGGCCGCCTCGCTTTCCAACAGCCGCCGCCTGAGAGGCAGGGAGGAGGCGTCGCGGGCCAGCGACAGGGGAACCACCAGCGCCAGCACGCCGCCGGGCCGGAGCAGGTCGAGGGCCCTTTCGATGAAGCAGCGGTACAGGTTGACTTGTCCATGCAGGGAATAGCGGTAATGGCCGGACTGGCGCAGAGCCCGGGCCAGGCGCTCCCTTTCCGGCCGGCGGCGGAAATTCGTCAGCGCCTCGTAGGGGGGGTTGCCGACCATGATGTCGAAACCGCCGCCGGCGGCGATTTCGGGGAACGCCGCCGGCCAGTCCACTATCGGCGCGCCGTCCGGATGGGCGGCTGTCCCGAAGCCGGGAATGCCGGCAAAGCCGGGGCCAAGCAGGGAATCGCCTAGCCGGAAGCGTCCGGGCGGCGGGATGAATTCCTCCCCGCGGCCGGAAAGGGCGAGCCAGAGCAGCGTCTTGGCCATGAACAACGCCCCGGCGTCGCTGTCGGCGCCGTAGAGATGGTTGGCGGCCCAGCGGCGGATGTCGGGCAGGCGGGAGGGATGCCCGGCCAACAGGCGCTCAACCAAGCGGAGGGGGAAATAACCGCAACCCAGGGCCGGATCGCAGATATTTTTCCCGTCTCCGCCGCCGGGAAACCCGCCGGGAAAGAGTCTGTCCCATACCAAATCGAGTATCTGGTCGATAAGCGGC
>JAISYD010000094.1 GCA_031270145.1 Planctomycetota bacterium | reverse complement strand
CGAGAAGGAATGGGGATTGGGACAAACTGTGGGCCAAAACAGCATAACATATATGAGATGCGCCCCGGTGAATGCGCCCTTGACATGCCCGAAAAGCTCGCTTTCCGCGAGGGAATCGGCGATGGCGGAACAATTGACCCGCACCAATGGTTTGTCGCGGCGGGAGGAGCGGGCGTGAATGAACTCCGCCAGCAGCTCCTTGCCGGTTCCGCTTTCGCCGGTGACGAGGACGGCCAAGTCGGAGTCGGCGGCAAGGGCCGCGCGGGCGAGAAGATCCCGCATGGCGGGACTGGCGGATATCATGCCCGGCGGCTCTGAAACGACGGCTCCGTATTCGGGAACGGTTTTGCCCGCCGCCGTCCGCGGAATGGATGCTCCGGCGTTGCCGTCGGGAGATAGGGAACCGGCGGCGGCGATGGCGTTTTTCACGACTTCGAGCAGCCGCTTGAAGTCAAGGGGCTTCGGCAAAAAGTCATAGGCCCCCATTTTCATCGCGGCCACAGCCGATTCCAGGGTTCCGTAGCCGGAAATGAAAACGACGGGAAGTTCCGGCCGCACCGCAAGAAGACGGGCCATGAGATCCAATCCGCTTTCCGATCCGAGGGAGAGATCGAGTATCGCGGCCGAAAACGCTTTGCTCTCGGCGCAGGCGATGGCTTCGGCCATGTCCGGCGCCCACAGGCAGGTGAAGCCGTTGCGTCGGAAATTAATGGCCAGGCTTTTGAAGACGCGTTCGTTGTCGTCCACGATAAGCAATGCGTTGCCCATGCGTTCGGCTCCAAGCGAGGGGAAAACGCCGTCATTTTTGTCATATTGTCGATGAAAAAGCAAGGGGAGATTCAAATAGTGCAAAAACTGCGCCATAGTGCAAGGTTGCGCGCCGCGACGCGTCCCCTCCACGCCCGTCGCCGCCCTCTCCGAATAAATTATTCTCCGCAACTGATTGGCGAGCTGATAGTTGGCGTTTTTTCGCTCCGGTCCTGAAATATGGCAGAACTATTGCATAACTCCATCGCCATAGGCATTTGCCCGTTTTTTTCGTTTTTTTCCGGCCTTTGGAATTGGAGATTACCATGCGTAAAACCCTGCTCATCGCGTTTCTCGCCGCCTGCTTTGCCGCCGCCGGTTTCGCGGCGGAGAAAAACGGCACCATCGGCGTGTCGTTGCTCGCCATGTCCAATCCGTTCTTCAAGGACATCGCCGACAACATGGCGGCCGAAGCGGCCAGGCACGGCTACGAAGTCGTCGCCGTTGACGGCAATTTCGATGTCGCCAGGCAATCCAACCAGGTAAAGGACTTCATCGCCAGCCAGTACGACTGCATCGTCCTCTCTCCATGCGACTCGAAAGCAATCGGGTCCGTCATCAAGGAGGCGAACGACGCGGGCATACCTGTCTTCACCGTGGACATCGCCTCCATGGCGGAAAACGCGAAAGTGATCGCCCACATCGCCACCGACAACTTCGCGGGCGGCCGCGTGGCCGCGGACGGCATGGTGGCCGCGCTGGGCGGCAAGGGGAAAATCGGCATTCTCGGACATCCCGAAGTCGAGTCCGGCCTCATGCGCGCCAACGGCTTCAAGGCCCAGCTCAAGGATCTCGGCAAGGAAAAGGATATCGTCATCGTCGCCGAATTGCCGGCCCTCGGCTCCCGCGAACGCGGCTTCTCCGCCTGCCAGGACATGATGCAGGCCCACCCCGACATAGACGGCATCTTCTGCATCAACGATCCCACCGTCCTCGGCGCCCTGGCGGCTCTCGAAGGCATCGGCAAGGCCGATCGGGTGAAACTCATCGGGTTCGACGGCATGCCCGAGGCGAAGCAGGCCATCAAGGACGGCAAATTGTACGGCTCCTCCGTGCAGTTCCCCGATCGGCTCGGAATCAAGGTGGTTCAGGCCTTCATCAACTACATGAACGGCGAGGAGGTTCCCGGAGTCGAACTCATCGGCACCGAACTCTACACCAAGGCCGACGCCGACAAGGATTCGTCCCTGAAGTAACCCGGCATACGGGGAAGCGCCCGTCCGGCGGCTCGGCGTGCCGGCTGGCGCTTCCCCCTCCCCGATCCGCCGCCTTCGGCTCCGCGAGGCGTCTCCCGTCGCCAATGCGAGGACTAAACCATGTCGAGCGTTATTCCCCTTCTGCGCATGCAGAATATTGAAAAAAGTTTTCCCGGCGTAAAAGCTCTGAAAGGAGTCAGCCTCGATCTGTTTCCGGGCGAGGTTCTCGGGCTGGTCGGCGAAAACGGGGCGGGCAAGTCCACCCTTATGAAGGTGCTGGGCGGCGCCCACCAGCCAGAATCCGGCAGCGTGGCGATCGAAGGCGAAACGGTGCGCATCGCCAGCCCGGTCGCGTCGAAGAATTTGGGCATATCCATCATTTATCAGGAACTCAACATGATCCCCGCCATGACGGCGCAGGAAAATCTGTTCCTCGGGCGCGAACGGACCAGCATGGGCTTCGTCAAGGCGGGCGCGGAGCGCCATTGGACGCTGGAACTGTTCAAAAAGGTCGGGATCGACATCAATCCGCGGACGTTGGCGCGCGATCTGTCCGTGGCGCAGCAGCAGGGCATAGAAATCGCCAAGGCGCTGTCCCTCGACGCCAAGGTTCTCGTCATGGACGAACCCACCGCGGCGCTCACCAACAATGAGGTCGAGGCGTTATTCAGGGTGGTGAAAGATCTCCGCGCCCGGGGGCTCGGCGTCATCTACATCAGCCACCGTCTGGACGAAATATTCGAACTTTGCGATCGGGTGACGGTCATCCGCGACGGCGAGTCGGTCGGCACCCGGAAGCGAAGCGAATTGACGCGTCCAGAACTCATTGAAATGATGGTCGGGCGCAAAATGGAACAGGAATTCCCGCCCCGCACCCCAAAGCTCGGCGGCGTCAAGTTCGAGGTACGGAACCTCGGCCGGGGAAAACTGGTCCGCAACGTGAATTTCACCGTGCGCGCCGGGGAGATCGTGGCGCTGGTGGGTCTCATGGGCGCGGGCAGGACGGAGACGGCGCGCCTTTTGTTCGGCGCGGATCGCAAGGACTCGGGCGAGATTCTTCTCGACGGAAAAGCGGTGAACATCAATTCGCCGCGCGACTCCATCCGCTCCCGGATCGCTTTGCTGACGGAGGACAGAAAGTCCCAGGGGCTGGTGCTCATCCAGTCGATCCGGGAGAATTTCTCGCTTCCCAATCTCCGCCAATGGTCCCGGTGGGGATTTATCAACCGAAAAAGGGAAAGCGCGGCTTTCGGCAAATACCGCGAAATGCTTCGCATCAAGGCGGCGCATGAAAACCAGCTGGTGAAAAACCTTTCCGGCGGCAACCAGCAGAAAGTCGTCCTCGCCAAATGGCTCCAGGTCAACTGCGAAGTGGTTATTTTCGACGAACCGACGCGGGGCGTCGACGTCGGGGCGAAGTACG
>JAISYD010000082.1 GCA_031270145.1 Planctomycetota bacterium | reverse complement strand
TGCGTCCAGGCTGGAGACGCCAAAAGCGCGGTTCGGCTGCTGCAAAGGGAATATGACGGCATCCCGGTAAAAACCCTGATTTTTTTCGCCTCCAGCGTTTACGACAATCCGGAATTGGCGCCGTTGATCCGCGACGCCTTCCCCGGGGCCCTGACCTTCGGCTGCTCCAGCTACGGCGAGGTGTGCAAGGACAAAATCCACTATGGAAGCATCGCCGCCCTGGCGTTCGGTCCCGGGGCGCTGGATTTCGCGGCGGCGACGGCGGCGGAAAACATCTCCGCCGATCCCGGTTCGGTGGACAAGGCCATCCGGAAACTGGAGGGCCTGGCCGGCGCGAAACTCATCGATCTGCCCTATGACCGGCACCTGGGCGTCACCCTGTTCGACGGCTCCTCGCCCAACATTGAAAAGGTCATGGAGGGCCTCGCCGACCAGACCAACGTCACCTTCATCGGCGGCTTCGCCAGCGACGACTTTTCCATGAAGAAAATCCGCCAGTATGTCGACGGGAAGACCTATGCCGATGCCGCCGTCCTGGCGTTGCTGAAACCCGCCGCCCCCTTCTCCCTGCTGAAAACCCAGGCCGCCGAGCCGCTGGACAAAAGTTTCCTGGTGACCGGGGCCGACGAGGCGGAGCGGACCATCCTCGAACTGGACGGCCGGCCGGCCGCCGAGGTTTACGCGGAGGGGATCGGCATCCCCGGCGGCAAAATAACCGAGGACGCCTACCTGCGGTACCCATTGGGGCTGATGGCCGCCGGCGATCCCTTCATCCGGGCCGGCCGCCGCATATTGGACAATGGCGGGCTCCAGCTCTTCTGCTCGGCCAAGAGCGGCCAGCGCCTGTGCCTGATGCGTAACGGCGACATCGTCGCCAAGACCGCCGCCAGGCTGGCGGAGCAACGGCGAAAACTTGGCGGTAAGATAGCGGCGATCCTGGATTTCGACTGCGCCCACCGCTTCATGGCCCTGGAAGCCGACCAGCGCCTGGACAATTACGGGCCGCTGTTCCGGGATTCGGAAACCGCCGGCTTCGCCACTTTCGGGGAAGTCTACATCGCCAACGTCAACCAGACCTCGGTCATGGCCCTTTTCGCCTGAGGGCGGCGGGCCGGGGCGCGGAAATCCCGGGATTTGAAAAGGGGCGCTGCATGCCGAAAAAATCGACGCTGTTGGACAATTTCCTGGATCTTTGCCGGACGCCCTCGCCTTCCCGGCATGAAAGGGCGGCGGCCAACGTCCTGGCGAAAAAAATCCGCGCCCTGGGCTTCGAACCGCTGGAGGACGGCGCCGGCCAGGAGTTGGAGGGGGACTGCGGCAACCTGGTGGTGAAGGCGCCAGGTTCGGGCAAGGGTCCGCGCCTGCTCATCTCCGCCCATCTGGATACGGTGGAAAGCCCGGGCGCGCCTCCCGCCAACCCGCTGCTGGAGGGAGAATGGGTGCGCCGCGAGGGCGGCGGCATCCTCGGCGCCGACGACAAGACCGGCTGCGCCGTCATGCTGGAGACGCTCTCCCGGCTAAGCGACGGCAAACAGCCGCACGGCGATCTGGTTTTCGTCTTCACCGTCTGCGAGGAAATCGAGGCCCTGGGGGCGGCGGCGCTGGATCCGGAAATCTACCGCGGCCTTGACGCCGCCGTCATCCTCGACCACTCCCAGCCGTGCGAAATCGTCGTCGCCGCCCCCACCAAGGTGACCTTCCGCATCACGGTGCACGGCCTGGCCGGCCACGCCGCCTTCCCGGAAAACAAGATCAACGCCGCCTTCGTCATGGCCCAGACCCTGGCCAGGCTCCCCATGGGCCGGCTGGACGAGTTCACCACCGCCAACCTCGGCGTCATGCGCTCCGGAACCGCCATCAACATCATCCCCGATTCGGCCTACGCCGAATACGAGATCCGCAGCCACCGCAAGGACGTCCTCGACTTCCACGTCAAGCGGGTCATCGCCTGCATCGAGGGGGTGGTGCGGGAAAACCGCACCTTCCGGCTGGGCGGCGGCTCCGGCATGGACGTGGTCGAAGGCGGCGGGGACGGCATCAAGATCAAGTACTCGCGGGTGGACGTGGACGTCGAGGTCAGTTACGAGGGCTACCGGGTGGCGAACGAGGCGACAATCGTCAAAAGACTGGGCGCGGCGGTGGAAAAAGCCGGCTTGGCCCCGCGAATCGTCTCGGCCCAGGGCGGCTCCGACGCCAACATCCTGAACCGCCGCGGCCTGGAGTCGGTGGTGCTGGGCTGCGGCATGTACGGGGCGCACGGCGCCGAGGAGCGCGCCAACCTCAAGGACATGGCCGACGCGGTGGAGATACTGCTGAACCTGATCGGCGACGCCGGCCGGATTTCCCGCCGGGGCAAGGCGAAAGACTGATGCGGACGCTGACCCTGGAAGTGGGGGAATTGGCCGCCAACTGCCATATCGCCTACGCCGACGGCCCGGCCGGCGGCGAGACCGTCCCCTGCGTGGTCGTCGATCCCGGGGCCGAGCCCGGGAGAATCGACGCCGAGATACGGAAGGCCGGCCTGGCGCTCGAGCTGATCCTGCTTACCCATTCCCACGCGGATCATATAGGCGGCGTGACCGGGCTGCTGGCCGCCTGGCCGGGGGCCGTCCTCGCCTGCTCGGCCGAGACCTCGCGCCGGGGCGGCGATCCCAACCTCAACCTCAGCCTTCTTCTCGGGCCGCCGATCCGCATCCGCCCGGCCGGCCGGATTCTGGCCGACGGCGAGACGTTTTCCGCCGCCGGCCTGGACTGGCGGGCGGCGGAGGTGCCGGGGCATGAACCCGGCGAAATGGTTTACCTGGCCGACGGCGGGCGTTTCGCCTTCACCGGCGACACGGTGTTCGCCGGCTCGGTGGGCCGCGGCGACTTCCCCGGCGGCGACGGCCCGGCCCTCGTCGCCGGCGTCCGCCGCCTGTTGGCCTCGCTTTCCCCCGACGCCGCCGTCCTGCCCGGCCACGGCCCCGCCAGCCGGGCGGGAAGAGAATTGGCGACCAACCCGTTCCTGCTGGACTAAACCGACCCGACCCTCACTTTTCCCACAGCGGCTCGATGGTCAGGCGGCGATCCCCGGCCCGGCCGTTCTCCTCCGCCAGTTTCTCGCGGCTGGCCAGGGCGCAGAGCGGCGCCTGTCCCAAGCCGGCGAAAAGGCGCTCCGCCGCCCCCCGCACCTCGGCGGCGGTAAGCGAAAGCAGCCGGCGGCGGAAGGCGCGCCGGAACGCCTCGTCCTCGCCGGCAAGATGCCGGGTCAGGGCGGTCGACAGCGCCGCGGCCGGGCGCAGCGGCTGATCCATGACCTTGACGGCGCCGATAATCGCCTGTTCCAGCCCGGCTGGGGACAAATCCATCTCCCCGGCGACAAAGGCGGGGCAGGAGGCGAAAGAGTCGAAGGTGCGGAAAATGTTCGGGTCGCGGAAGCTGGAAAAGGTGAAGACCTCCCGCGACCCGTCGAAGCTGGCCCTGACCCCGTAGGCGCCGCCCTTGACCCGCACCTCGTTCCACAAATGCCCGAAACTCAGTTGCATCCCGAGCAGAACCAGGGCCGGGGCGTCCGGATGCGCCAGGGCCGGCGCCTTGACGGCCTGGGCGGCGAAGGCCACCTCGGCCGGCGCCGCCAGCCCGACGCGGAGGGGGCCGGCGCCGGCCCCTTCCGCCGGGGCGGCCAGGGCGGCCAGATCCGCTTGGGCGCGTCCGCCGAAGCGGTTGGCGTTGGTTTCCAGCCAGGAGCGGCAAGCCGAGCCGATCCCGGCCGAGCCGATATGGGACGCCGCCGGCGCGGCGCCGGCCAGGACGCGATCCCGCAGGGCGGCTAGCCGGCCGGGCAGCCCGGCCAGCCGGCCGGCCAAATCCGAGGCCAGGCGCTCGACGAATCTGGCCTGGGAGCAACCGGACAGCCGTTCCGAGATCGCCAGGGCGGGGTTCAGCCGGCTGGCGGCGTACAGCGAGGCGTAGGAGTTGCCGGACGGGATGATCTGGCTCCGCCAAGCCGTGCGGGACTGGAGGATGATGTCCCGCAGGCGATCCAGATCGGAAAAATCGGCCTGGAAGAGGCGATCCGCCAGCACCGAAAGCGCCTGATCCCAGTCCGGTTCCAGCGCCTTGAGCCAAACGCCCAGCCGCAATCCGGCCCTGGCCGCCCCCTCGACGTGGAAGCCCAGTCCCACCGCAAAGTCAAGGGCGCCTACCGAGGCGGCCTCCCGCTCCGCCATGGCGGCGTAGTCGAGGCCGGCCGCACCGGTTTTCGCCAGCGCCTCGCAGAACAGGGGCAGGAAATCAAGATCGTCGCCCTCCAGGCCGGATAGGCTGAAACGGAGATCGAGGTAGCCGATGCCGCCGGCATACATGGGCACGTCGACGACATCCCAATCCGCCGCCCGGAGCACCTTGAAATCCAGCGGGATCGGCTCGGGGGACACGTCCGCCATGGCCAGCCTGGGCAGGGTGGCGAGGGCCTCGGGAGAGTTCGGGGCCGACTGCGCCGCCTCCAGGCGCGCCGCCGTCGCCCGCGCCGCCGCCAATTCGTCCCGGCCCAGGCCGGCGACGATTTTCTCCACCGCCGCCTCGGTCTCCCGCTCCTTTTCCGCCCGGAAGTTTACGTCCGGCGCCAGGACTATCCGCAAGCGGTGCGGGTTGTCCAGCAGCCACTTGCGCGCCTGGTTCTCGAGGAAGCGGCGGTCGGCCGCCAGCGCCAGGCGCAACTCCGCCAGGCGGGCGGAAATCTGGATCTGCCCCAGCGGATCCGAGCCGTACAGCCAGGCGCCGAAGGCTCGCTCCATCAGGTGCAGGGGATACTGGGGCCGGATTTCCCGCGCCGCCAGCTCGAACTGGCGGAGGGCCGCCCCCACCCGGTCGGCGGCGAAGCCGGCCTCGCATTCGCGGCGGAGGACGTCAAGGACCAGTTTTTCCGCCGCTTCGGCCCGCTCCGGCTCCGAGCCTTTCAGGATCACGGTGAAAAAGGTGTCGCGCTGGTGATCGGCGTAGCCGCAATCGCCCAGATCCTCCCCGAGCCTCGAATCGATCAGCGCCTTCCGGAGGGGCGAGGCGGCGTTGTCCAGCAGGTAGTAATCGACGACCCGCATGGCCAGGCAGGCGACGACGTCGCGGCGGTCGTTGGCGGCGAAGGCGACGGCGATGTCGGTCTTGCCGGCGGGCGAGTCCTCCGCGTCCAGCGGATACTTGAACTCCCCCCGCCGGGGCGCGCTCCAGCGCTCCAGCGGCGCTATGGCGGAATCCACCTCCATTTTCCGGAAGCCGCCGAGAAACTCGCCGTCAAGCAGCGCCAGGGTTTCCCGGATGTCGGCGTCGCCGTAGGTGAACAGCCAGGCGTTGGCGGGATGGTAATAAGTCCGGTGGAAGTCGAGGTACTGCCGGTGGCCAAGGGCCGGAATGCGCTCCGGATCGCCGCCGTAGTCGCGGCCGTAGGCGTTGGAGGCGAACAGCAGGCGCTGCAGATGCCGTTCCATGAGGCTGGCCGGATCCGAATAGACCCCGCGCATCTCGTTGTAGACCACGCCCTTGATCCGGGGGCGGCCGCCGGGCGGGAACTCCAGGTGATGGCCCTCCTGGCGAAGGTGATCCTCCGACAGCAGGGGGAAAAAGACGGCGTCGGCGTATACCCGCAGCAGGTTGTGGAAATCCTTCCGGTTCAGGCTGGCGCAGGGGTAGACGGTGCGGTCGGGATAGGTGAAGGCGTTGAGGAAGGTGGCGAGGCTGGTTTTCAGCAGCTCGACGAAGGGGTCCTTCACCGGATAGCGCCGGGAACCGCAAAGGACGCTGTGTTCGATGATGTGCGGCAAGCCGGCGTCGTCCGGCGGCGGCGTACGGAAGGCGACGGCGAAAAGGTTTTCCGGATCGTCGGCCGCCAGGTGCAGCAGGCGGGCGCCGGATTTCAGGTGCCGGAATTCGAGGGCCCGGAGGCGCATGTCCCCGAGATCGCCGGCGCGCTCGAGGGTGAAGCCCGAATAAACGCCGCCCGGAACAAACCGTTCCGCCATTTTCACCGCCTGGTCGCGCATGGCCGGTCCTTCCTGTTCGCAAGCCGGTTTGCCGCCGGCCGGATCGGCCGGCCAGCCGAGACAAAAAGCGCACCTGCGATCCGGGCAGAACCGACAGGCGCGGCAATCTGGGCAAGGGTGTTTTTTCGCCGGGGATTGGGCGGTCACATCAGCATGCCGCCGCAAACATTGATGGTTTGGCCGGTGATGTAGCGGGCGGCGTCGGAGGCGAGGAAAACCGCGGCGTCGGCCACGTCCTCGGGCGTGCCCAACTGGCCCAGCGGGATCAGATCCAGCATGCGCTTCCTTTGCTCGTCCGTGAGCTTGTCGGTCATGGCGGTGCGGATGAAGCCGGGAGCCACGGCGTTGACCCGGATCCCGCGGGAGGCGAATTCCTTGGCCGAGGTTTTGGTCAGGCCGATGACTCCGGCCTTGGAGGCGGAATAGTTGGCCTGGCCGGCGTTGCCCATCACTCCCACCACCGAGGCGATGTTCACGATGGCGCCGCGCCTGGCCTTGAGCATCACCCGCCCCACCGATTTGGTGCATTGCCAGACGCCCTTGAGGTTGATGGCTAGGACCTTGTCCCAATCCTCCTCCTTCATGCGGATCAGCAGGCCGTCGCGAGTGATGCCGGCGTTGTTGATCAGGATATCGATGCCGCCCAGGCCGGCGACGGCGGCCGCGACCGCCGCCTCCACCGAGTCGCCGGAGGTGACGTCGGCGGCCTGGCCGGCGGTCTTGACCCCGAAAGCGGAGGCGATGGCCCCGGCGGTGGCCTTGGCCTGATCCTCCAGGACATCCCAAATGACGATGTTGGCGCCCATTTTGGCCAAAAGCCTGGCGATGGATTCGCCAATGCCCCTGGCGCCGCCGGTAATCACCGCATTTTTGCCTTGCATTGGCTCCCGCCTCCTTGTAATGGGGAAATCCCGGCTATTCGGGAAGGTTTTCGATGTCGGCCAGGCTGTTCACCGTCGTGACCGTCGCCTCCGGGGCGATGCGTTTCATCAGGCCGGAACAGACCTTGCCCGGACCCACCTCGTAGAACGTCGTCTCGCCGTGTCCGACCAGAAGCCGGCAGGACTGCTCCCAGCGCACCGGCGAAGTTAACTGCCGGGCCAGGGAATCGGCTATGGACGGAGGATCGATCATGAGCTTGGCGTCGGCGTTGTTGACGAACTTGGCCACCGGGTGGCGGAGCGAAATGTCGGCCAGGGCATTTTCCAGGCCTTTTTTGGCGGATTCCATGAAGGGGGAGTGGAAGGCGCCCGAGACGTTCAGGCGGACGACCCGCCTGGCGCCGGCGGCCTTCAGCTCGTCCTCCGCCTTGGCGAGCGCCGCCCGATCGCCCGAAATCGTCACCTGGCCGGGACAGTTGTAGTTGGACGGCGTCGCCAGCCCGGCGCCGGAATCGGTCACCCGGCGACAGACTTCCTCCACCGCCGCCGCCTCCAGGCCGATGACCGAGACCATGCCGCCCTGGCGGCCGCGCCCGGCCTCCTCCATCAATTCCCCCCGGCGGCGGATCAGCCGGACGGCATCGGCGAAATCCATGGCCTCCAGCGCCACCAGGGCGCTGAATTCGCCCAGGGACAGGCCGGCCGCCCCGGAAAGGCTGAATTGCCGGCGTTCGCGCAGGGTGTCCAACAGGGCCAGGCTGGCCACCAGGATGGCGGGTTGGCAATTCTCGGTGCGGGCCAGCGTCTCCGGATCGGAGTTGAAGGTCAGATCGGCCAGATCGAACCCCAGTATCTCCGAAGCCTCTTCGAATAAGGCCAGGGCGTGGCCGCCCGCGTCATAGGCGTCCTTGGCCATGCCGGGTACCTGCGCCCCCTGTCCGGGGAAAAGAAGGAATCCTTCCAGCATAATTTTCCACCGCCTCGATCCAATGCTTGCGGGAACGGCGAAAGCGCGAACCCAAATCAATTTTATCCGTAAAAATTCGGAAGGGAAATAAAAAAAATAAAATCCGCCGGTTTTATGAAAAAGCATGGAACCCGCGAAGGGAACCATGCCATTCAAGACAATCTCATTTGTGGCCGCTACAATGGATTTACTTGCAGACGTTGCAGGGGGCCGGGGCGGCGCAGGGAGCCGGGGCGGGCGCCTCGCACTTGGTGCAGGTGCAGCCGGCGGCGACAAACAAGCTGACAGCCAGGGTCAAAGCCAACAAAATACGCATCTCCATCTCCTTTTCTCATACACCTCAATTACAATAGCCCCCAGTGGGGCAAGCCTAACAATCCTAAGATCCTAAACCACCCGGCAAAATCCGGGCGTTCACCGTTTCCCCGCGAATGACTAACTATATCTTTTCCCGATTTTGTTTCAAGGGAATTTTTTCAAAAAATATCGCCTGGCGAAAAAATTTCGGGAAAGGCCGATAAAAGCTTGCGCCGCCCGATAAAACAAGTTGAGCGGACAGCCCCGGCCCGGCCTCTTTCCGGCGAACCGGCCGCCCGCGGCCGCCGCCTCAGCCGGCGGCCACGGGAGCGGGGGCGGCGCTTTCCCCGGCGCCGCCCCCGATGGCCTGCAAGCGCACCGAGTGGCGCATGCGCTCGATTTTTTCCGCGATGGTGAGGTTGATTTGCATTTTGACGTTCTCGCGGGCCGAGCGCAGGGCGCTCGCCACCGCCGGGGCCTTGGAACGGCCGTGCCCGATGAGGCAGACTCCGTTCACCCCCAGCAGGGGGGCGCCGCCGTAGGCGGTGTAATCGAGCCGCTTCTTCACCCGGGCGAGGTGTCCCTGCAGGACAAAGGCGGCCAGCTTGGTGTACCAGGTGGCGTAAAGCGCCTCCTTGATCCAATTCGACATGGTGGAGGAAAGCGTTTCCGAGGCCTTGAGGACGGCGTTGCCGATGAAGCCGTCGCAGACCACCACGTCGCAGGCGCCGGAAAAGATGTCGCCGCCCTCGACGTTGCCGATGAAGTTTATCGGCGCCTCCTCAAGGAGCGAAAACGCCTCCCGGAGGGTTTCGTTGCCCTTGGAGCGCTCCTCGCCGACGTTCAACAGGCCGACCCGGGGGTTGCGCAGCCCGAACATCTTGTTGCTGTAGATCGAGGCCATCACGCCGTAGGCGGCCAGGTGCGACGGCTTGCAGGCGGTGTTGGCGCCCATGTCGACGACCACGCAGGGCCGCGCCCCGCGGGTGGGCATGGCAATGGCGATGCCGGGGCGGCGCACTCCGTGGATCAGCTTCAGGCCGATGGTGGCGGCTCCGACGGCGGCGGCGGTGTTGCCCAGGGCGACGATGGCGTCGACCCGCTTTTCCTTCAACTCGGTCACTAGCCGCATGATCGAGCTGTCCCGCTTTTCCCGCAGTTCCGCCACCTTGTCGTCCATTTCCATGACTTGGCTGGCGTGAACCAGTTCCAGGCGCTTGGAAAGGCCGATGCCATGGTCGATCATGGCGCGGGTGACCCGATCCCGGTCTCCCACCATGACCACGACCGAATCCGCGTCCTCGGCAAGGAAGAGCTTGACTCCCTTGACGATGGGGGCGGGGCCGTTGTCGTTGCCCATGGCGTCGATGCCGAGGCGCATGGCGTCAACCGCCCGTCTTTATCTTTTCCACATCCCGATAATAGCCGCAGTTGTCGCAAACCCGGTGCGGCAACTTTTCCTGATTGCAGCGGGGACAGGTATAGAAACCCACCGGCGCCAAGGCGTCGTGGGCCCGGCGGGAACGCTGCTTCTGCTTGGACATTTTGTGACGTGGTACTGCCATGGCCGACTCCCGTGCTGATTTTCCGCCTCATTGCGGCGAACGGCAAAAAACCGCGCCGCCGGCTTTCCGTCGCGGCGGCGGAAGGATGCCGCTTCCAAACCATAAGATAAACCGGCCGGATTATCGCCGCCGCCGGGAAATTGTCAAGAAAAATGTCGGGGACGGAAACGCCGGCCTATTCCAAACCCTCCAGTTCGACCAAGGAGCGTTCCAGGCGTTCCCGCAAGCCGTCGGGGACGGCGTCGCCCGCCTCGGACAAGCGCCGGCGGAGTTCCCGGGCGGCCCGGAGAACCCCGATCAGGCCGGCCCGGCCGACATCGGCGGCGCCAGCCTCGCCGGCCCGGGGGGCGGGGCGCAGGTATTGCCGCAGTTCCCGCCGCAACTCCGGCTCGTCGTCCCGGCCGGAAAAGGCGCGGCGGTGCAACTCCTCCAGCTTGCCGCCGTCCGCCGACTCCCGGTGGCGCGCCCGATCCAGCAATTCCACCGTCTGGAAATCCGGAATGCCGGCCGTTTCCGCCCCGTCCCCGGCGTCGGCGCCGGCGTCGGACAGGCCGCCGAGCCGGCCGGACTCGTATTTCCTCATATAGTTGTAGCTGATCATCAATTTCTGGATGGTGGGCTTTTTCAGTCCCAGCTCGCGGGCGCAATAAACCTCGAAGTCGTCGTAGCCCCATTCCTTGTAATCGCCGCCGTAGACCACTTCGTTAAGCAGCCGGCCCAATTCCACCCAGGAGGCGCGGAATTGCCGAAGGGCGATCATGACCTGGTGCCGGAGGGTTCCCGGAACCAATCGCTCCAGTTTGCCGTCGATTTTCCGTACGCTGGCCTGGGTCATGTCAGAAGTTTGCGCCCATGACCATGGCCGAACCGGCTAGCCAATCCCGGCGTTGATTGCCTAGGGCGGCGACGCGGGGCGTGGGCGACGGCTGGAGCGGTTGCTCGGCCAACGGAGCCAGGGCCCGCTGGATTTCCATTCGATCCGAACCGGCCCGGCGGGAGCGGATGCCGATGCCGGCCGGCTGGATGGCGGCCTGGGCCGAGCGCTGGAAATCCGGGCTCAACTCCGGAATGGGCGCCCGGGGGAAAACCCGGGGAATGGAGGCAACCGGGGGAACCGGCGCCAAGGCCGCCGGCGCCATGGCCGACAAATCCGCCATGGCGATGGCGAGATCGGGCGTCGGCTGGATAAGCGGCAAGGGCCGGAACGCGGCGGCGGACGGTTCGCTGTAAATCGGTCCGACATAGGCGACCGGCTGGACGGCGTATTGAGCCGGGGCGGCGGCATAAACCGGCGCCCGGGGCGCGGGCCGGGCCGGGATCGCCTCCGGCTGGACGGCGGAGGCGAACGCCGGGGCGGGCGCGGCCGGAGCCGGAAGCCGATAAGGCCGGGAGACCGCGGCGGAAGGCCGGTAAACCGAAACCGCCAGCACCTCGGCCGGTTTTACGCCGCGCTCCCTGGTCCGGACGCGGCCGGAGCGCGAAGCGGTGCGCTGGTCGCGGTTGCAACCGGATATGGACAACCCGAAAACCAGGGTTCCGAGCGCCAAGGCGGCTAAAGCGTATTTGCCAGGCATAGCCACACCCGCTTCCTAACCGAGTCCGGTTCTTCGCGAACTCCCGACTCTATGATATAGACCCGGACGGTCGGATGCAAGGATAAAATCAAAACAAATCGTCGTCGTCCCGAAGGGCGCAAAACTCGCCGCACATGGTGCAGACGCCGGCGTTTTTCGGCAGGGCCGAGGCGCGGCTGCGCCTCGCCAACTCCGGGTCGATGGCCAATTCGAACTGCCGATCCCAGTCGCGGGCCTTCCGGGCCCGGCTCATGGCGTCGTCCCAATCCCGCGCCCCGGGCAGGCCGTTGGCGATGTCGGCGGCGTGGGCGGCGATGCGGGAGGCGATCACCCCCTGGCGGACGTCCTCCGGGCCGGGCAGGCGCAGATGCTCGGCCGGCGTCACATAACAGAGGAAATCGGCTCCGGAGACGGCGGCCAGGGTCCCGCCAATGGCGCCAACCAGGTGATCGTAGCCGGGGGCCACATCGGTGACCAGCGGCCCCAGGACGTAGAAGGGGGCGTTGTCGCAGGCGATTTTTTCCAGTTGCATCTGGGCCGCTATCTGGTTGAAGGGAACGTGCCCCGGGCCTTCGATAAATACCTGCACCCCCCGCGCCCGCGCCCGCCGGGCCAGCCCGCCCAGGGTGTAAAGCTCGTGGATCTGGGCCCGGTCGCCGGCGTCGGCCAGGGCGCCGGGGCGCAGCGCATCCCCCAGCGACAAGGCGACGTCGCGGGATTTGCAGATATCCGCCACCTCGTCGAAATGCTCGTAAAAGGGGTTTTCCTGGTTGTTGGCGAGCATCCAGCGGGCGAGGAGCGAGCCGCCCCGGCTGGTTATGCCGCAAATTCGGCCGTTCTCCCGGATAAAATCGACCGCCGCCCGGGTGATGCCGCAATGCACGGTGACGAAGTCCACCCCGTCCTCGACATGCAGCCGCACCGCCTCCAGCATGTCCCCGGCGGTCATGCGGCGGAAGGGCTGGCGGCGGGCCGAGCAGGCGAAGGCGGCCTCGTAAACCGGCACGCTGCCGAGGGAAACCGGGCAGGCGGCGCGTACGCGCCGCCGGATCTCCCGGAGATCGCCGCCGATGGAAAGATCCATCACCGC
>JAISYD010000150.1 GCA_031270145.1 Planctomycetota bacterium | reverse complement strand
TTCCGTGTGTTCGGCCAAGGAACTTTTCCGCCGGTCAGGCCTGCCCTGTCCCTCAAGCGTGATCATCCGCATCCGATACATCTGATTCGAATAGGTTTGCGAAAATATTCGATTCATTGAGAAGTCAATTATCCCGATATGGAACTTATAATCCAGTTCCACCAGTTCCCGAACCGAACGATTCTCCTCACAGAGGATCCGCTGCTCGGCCACAAAACCGCTCAAATAGTCTAGGGTCTTTTGCGCTTCGGGAGAGTTCCGCCGCTGCGCCAGGAGTTTGGCGCAATAGCCCTCGATGGCGCACCGCATCTGGTAGATTTCGATTATGTCGCCATAGGTGAGCTTGTGGACGCAAAAGCCCTTGCTCGGCATGATATCGATCAGCCCGTCGTGACTAAGCCGTTGGAGGGCATCGCGGATGGGGGTTCGGGATATCCCCAGGGTTTCTGCGATTTTCGTCTCCGAATAGATGGTGTCCCGGTCGAACTCTTCGGCTAGAATCATGTTTTTCAAATGGTCGTACGCTTGTTCTTGCAGTCTTTTAAATGACATGTTCATACACTTTCTTTTCTCCAGCGCCCAGTATACTGCACTCCGGGTCTTTAAACAAGCAATATTACTCAAAATCTGCATAGCGGATTAACAATATAATATATTATAAAATAAGCAATTAAAAAAAGGAGGGGAAAAATGCGAAATCATCTCTTGACAAGTATACCGGTATACTGTATACTGCTATATCGAAAACCACATTCAGATCGCATCGGCTCACGAGACAAATCAACGCACTAAAACGAAGAGGAGCAGGGTGAATTGGTCATGCGTTCACCGGATCGGGGAATAAGTCCCCGGCAAATTGATCGCCACGGGATGGTTCGCAATCCTTTATCGCACTCTTCCATAGCAAGTATTGGGAAATCTCCAATGGCGTGGGGAAGGAAAGGGGGAAGAACAGGAAATGCGTATTCCGGAAACTATGCGGGCGGTCGTCAAGGCAAGGGAAGGGAGGGGGGCGGAGTTGCAGACGCTTCCGGTCCCCGAGGCAGGGCCGGGCGAGGTATTGGTCAGGGTGCGATCCTGCGCCATATGCGGCACCGACGTTCACATATACCAATGGAACAGTTGGGCCGCCGCCAACGTCGCCAAGGCCTATAGCGGTCTGCCCCGGATTCTGGGGCACGAGTTTTCCGGTGAGGTGGTGGGGGTGGGAGAAGGCGTGACCCGGGTCAAAATCGGGGATCGGATCGCGGCCGAGACCCACCTGCCTTGCGGCGACTGCTACCTCTGCCGGACCGGAAAAGGATTCAATTGTCAGAACATTCGACGCTTCAAGAACGGCGTGTACGCCGAATACGTTCTCATCCCCGGATTCAGTTGCGAAAAGCTTCCCGATTCCGTCAACTACGAAATCGGTTCCATGCTCGAGCCCTTCAGCGTGGCGGTCCACGGGGTCGGCAAGGTCGGGATGGTTGGCGACAGCGTCGCCGTTATCGGCGCCGGGCCCATCGGCCTCTTCACCGTCAAGCTGGCGCGGGCCATGGGGGCGGCGAAAATCTTCGCCTCCGATGTCAGCGACTACCGCCTGGACCTCGCGAAAAAGGCCGGCGCCGACGTCGTGCTTAACGCCGGCCGGAGCGATGTGGATGTGGTAAAGGCGGTCAGGGAAGGTACGGGCGGACTCGGGGCCGGGGTGGTGTTCGAGATATCGGGGAACGTCAAGGCGACGAAACAGGCATTCGAGCTTCTCCGGAAGTGCGGGACCATGGTGATGACTGGCCTTCCCTCGGAACCCCTTGTCCTGGACGCCGGTACCGACATCGTCTGGAAGGCGGCCACCATCTACGGCATCCACGGCCGCGAGACCTTCGCCAGCTGGGAAATATCGAAGTCCCTCCTGGCGTCGGGCGTCGTGGAGATAGAATCTCTCGCCACGCACCGCTTCAATCTCTTCGCGGAATATGAAAAGGCGTTTGAACTGGCCGAGAAGGGGCTTGCCGGCAAGATACTTCTCCTGCCGGAGTGAAATGAAGGGAAGGGGAAAACCATGCCGGAATACCGGTGCATACTTTATGAAAGACGCGAAGACGCGGCGATTCTGACCTTGAACACGCCGGATGGGCAGAACCGCATCGGCCGCGAGGCGGTGGAGGAACTTGCCGACGCCGTCGGCAGGGCCAACCGGGATTCGACCGTCCGCGCCGTCATCCTGACCGGAACCGGCGAGTACTTCTGCGCCGGCGGGCGCATAGACGGTTTCCCCGACGGCTCAGCCCTGGAGCAGCGGGAATACTCCGACGGCACCGTCCGCTTCCAGGAAACCCTGTACCGCTCCGGGAAGCCGATAATCGCCGCGGTGCAGGGTCACGCTCTCGCCGGCGGGCTGACCGTGGTCGCGGGCTGCGATCTGGCGGTGGCCGCAGAAGGCGCGATGTTCGGCCTGGTCGAGCTTTCCCACGGCAACTTCCCGATGATCGCCCTAGCGGTCAACGGCAAATGCATCCCCAAGAAACGGCTGTTCGAGATGATCTATTCCTGCGTCCCGATAGACGCCGCCACGGCTGAGCGCTGGGACATCGTGAACAAGGTCGTCCCGGCCGGCGGAGTGATGGACGCGGCCATGGACTACGCCCGGATGATTGCGAAGAGGAGTCCCGTCGCCATTCGCTACGGGCGGCAGACCTACGCGGAGATGGTCGATTTGCCGCTCGGCCAGGCCATGACCCATGCCAAAAACGCTTTGATAAGCATGTTGTGGACCGAGGATGTGCGGGAGTCGGCCCGCGCCAGGAATGCGGGCCGCGAACCAAAATGGATCGGAAAATGACGTTTCATCTGGCAAGAGGAGGAAATTGAACATGAAAAAGTCATGGTTGAGGCGTTTTCCGCTTTTGGCGTTGTGCGCCATGTTTTGCCTGACCCTGGCGGCCGGCGCCGGGACGACCGTTCTGAAGTTCGATATGCCGGTCCCCATCACCAGTTCCTGGGGCGTCGGCGCCGAACGTTTCGGAAAGCTCCTGGCCGAGAAGACCGGCGGCAAGTACACCCTGAGAATCTTTCCCAACTCCCAGCTTGCGGGCGGCAGCCAGGCGCAGGCCCTGCAGATGCTCCAGGCCGGAGATATCGACGTCACCATCCACGGCGTCCTGACCTGGGCCGGCGGCAACGTCAGGATCAGTGCGCCCGCACTGCCCTGGCTGTTCGACGGCTGGGACGACGCCGACGCCAAGATGCAGGGCGAGGGCGGCAAGGCGTTAGCCGGAATCATCCGCGAAACCGGCGCCGAACCCTTGGCCTACGGCATATCGGGCTTCCGCCAGCTCTACAATAATGTCAGGCCCGTGAAAACTCCGGAGGATCTCAAAGGGCTGAAAATCCGCGTCCCCGGCAACGCCATGTACGTCGACCTCTTCAAAATCCTCGGCGCCGATCCCATCGCCATGAACGCCTCCGAACTCTATACCGCCCTGCAGCAGGGGGCGGTGGACGGCCAGGAAAACCCCGCCGACATGACCATCACCCAGAAGTTCTGCGAGGTATTGAAGCATATGACGGTGTGGGATTATTCCTGCGAGCCGCTGATTCTCTCGGTGAGCTTGAAGGTCTGGAGCAATCTCTCCGACGACGAGAAACGCCTGTTCGCCGAAGCGGCGCGGGAAGCGATGAAGGAGCAAATCGTCGCCGCCCGCCGGCGGGACGAGGTCTGCATGAAGCAACTCGTCGACGAATACAAGCTCCAGGTGGTCAGACTGGCGCCGGAGGAGATCGCCGTGTTCCGGAAACTCGCGCAGCCCATCTACGACCAATATCGCCAACAGATGGGCGAGGAATTGTACAAGGCGTTCGGGATCAAGTGAAAGGCCGGGTAATCGGCGGCAAAAAACATCGGATAAGCCATGCATGAGCGCTTGCGCCCCACATGCCGTTCCCGCTCACGATGGACATTGTTGCCGTTCCTCGTCGCGCCCTGAATGACAACAATGTCGATCGCAAGCACCGACGAGGCGCCGCAACGGCGAATCCAACCAACCCCAGGCCATCCTATGGCCGGTATCCTCCTGGAGGCAATCAGTGAACTTATTCGCCAGGACCCTCGATTGGATCGAGGAAATTGCGTTGGCCGCGGGACTCTTCGCGATGGTGGTGATGAACTTTCTGAATGTCGTCTGCCGCTACCTCCTGCCCCAAACACCCTTTTCCTTCACCGAGGAACTGACCCTTTTCCTGTTCGTTTGGCTTACCATGTTCGGCATCTCCCTCGGGTACAAACGAAGCGCCCACACCGGTTTGAGTCTTGTCACCGACATCCTCCCCGAGCGGCTCAAGAGAGGTTGCCTGGCCGCGGCCACCCTGTGCTCGGGAGGACTGATGGTGGTGGTGTTCTGGTCCGGCGTCCTTCTTGTGCAGAACCAGCTCAAATACGGGAACATCATGCCGGGGCTGAAGATTTCCGCCGCCTGGGGTGGCCTGGCCGTGCCGATCGGGGCGGCGGTGATCTTTTTCAGGATTCTTCAGGTGGGGGTCGAGAAGCTGCGCGAACCCGCCGGAAAGGAGACGACCCCATGACGCTTGTCCTGCTGTTCGGCTCATTCTTCGTCCTCCTCCTTCTGAACGTCCCGGTCGCGGCCGCGATGGGTCTCGCCACCTTCATCGGCATCAGGATGGAGGATTTTTCCATTACCAGCTTCGCCAACCTGATGTACGCCTCCATGTCGAAAAGCGTCCTCCTCGCCATCCCCTTTTTCATCCTGGCGGGGGTGCTCATGGACTACGCAGGCATTTCCCGCCGCCTCATCCGCTTCTCGCAGGTGTGCGTCGGCCACCTCCGGGGCGGCATGGCCATCGTGGTGGTCCTGGTGTCCTGTTTCTTCGCCGCCATCTCCGGCTCCGGCCCCGCCACCGTGGCGGCCCTCGGCGGCATCCTCATTCCGGCCATGGCGCAGGCGGGCTACAACAAGAACATGTCCGCCTCCCTGGTGGCCGCGTCGGGCGGCATCGGCATTATCATCCCTCCCAGTATCGCCTTCGTCATCTTCGCCATGCTGGCGGAAGTCTCGGTCGGCAATCTTTTCATGTGCGGCATAGTGCCCGGCCTGGTGATGGGCCTCGCTTACTGCCTCGCCGCGTTCTGGTCCATGCGCCGGGACGGGACCGGCGTCATCCGGCAGGAAAGGGCGAGCGTCCGCGAATGCTGGCTCGCCTTCAAGGACGCCGTCTGGGGGCTTCTGACGCCAATTATCATCCTGGGCGGCATCTACGGCGGGATCTTCACCCCCACCGAGGCGTCCGGCGTTGCGGTGGTGTACGGCCTTGTTGTGGGGCTGTTCATCCACCGGGAGATCAAGTTCCGGGATCTGTGGCGGATGTTCGTGGATTCGGCGGTGACCTCGGCCGTGGTCATGTTCATACTGGGCTGCGCCGGAGTGTTCGGCTGGCTCCTGGTCACCACGGGCGGGGCGGAGGAACTGTCGGCTTCGTTCATGCGGCTGTCCACGAATCCCTACGTCATCCTGCTCCTCATCAACATTGTTTTCGTGATCGCCGGCTGCTTCATGGAGGCGAACTCGGCCTATTGCATCTTCCTGCCGATTCTCCTTCCGATTCTCGGGGAGATCGGCTACAACCCCTACGCTTTCGGAGTGTTCATGGTGTCCAGCTTCGCGGTGGGCATGATCACGCCGCCGGTGGGAGTGAATCTGTTCGTCGCCTGCAACGTGGCGAAAATCTCCATGAAGGACATCTGTTCCAAGGTCGCGCCCTTCGTGGTGGCGGGGTTTATCGCGGTGTTCCTGTTCACCTACGTTCCCGAGATTACTCTGTTCCTGCCGCGTTGGATGGGATTGAAGGTATAGAATCGAATGGTGAACAGCCTCGCAAAGGAAACGCATCCCATGCGCACCGGCATCAGCACCTATACCTTCCCCTGGAGGATGGGAGGCCGAGCCTTTGCGCCGGAATCGACGCCCATACCCATACCTTCGCTGTTCGAAAGGGCAAAGGCGCTGCCCGGCGTCGAGGTGATTCAGATTTGCGATCATCCCGGATTGGATGCGCTCTCGGAAACGGATTCGGCGAATCTCCGGGCTCTCGCCGAAAAAAAGGGGTTGGCGCTCCAGATCGGAACCCGGGGGATCGATTCGGAGCGTCTAACCCGCCACCTCGCCATCGCCGCCGACCTCGGCGCCGGGTTGGTCCGGACCATCCTGCCCATGAGCGGGCCGGGTTCGGACTATGGCGGGGCGGCGAGACTTTTCCGCGAAATCCTGCCCGATTACGAGCGAAAAAATATTCACCTCTCGCTGGAGAATCACGACAAGAATCCGGCCGCGGCCCTGCGGCGGCTGGTCGAAGACGTCGCTAGCCCCGTCTTCGGCATATGCCTCGACACCGTCAATTCCTATGGAATCGGCGAGGATTCCCGGCGTATTCTGGACGCTCTCGCGCCCGTGACCAACTGCTTTCACGCCAAGGACTACCGGATAGGCCGAATCGACTGCGGTCTTGGCTTCGTTCTCACAGGCGCCCCGGCCGGAGAAGGCATGCTGAATATCCCCGACATCCTGGAGCGCTTCGATAGGGCCGGGCGCCGGCCCGACGTCATCCTGGAGCAGTGGACGCCCTGGCGGGGAAGCCTAGCCGCCACTCTCGTCCTGGAGGAGGAATGGGCGGTGAAGAGTGTAGCCTATCTGGCCGGAGTGGTCAGGAAGGTTCGGACGAAGTCATAGTCGTCCCTGAAAAAAAGGCGATGCCAGGATGATTCTTGCCGGTGGTCACAGGCAAAAATCGTCGTAAGCGTTCACCGCTCAATTATTCATGAGGCTATTGGTTGATTCTCTGGTATGAGCAAAGACGGTGCACTCCGGCCGTTTCGCTTGGCGGCTACGGCATTCTTGACAAACTCCACCAC
>JAISYD010000130.1 GCA_031270145.1 Planctomycetota bacterium | reverse complement strand
GTTTCCGCCGTATTATTGGGAGTTTGGTTATGGCGAAAATTTACGGAGACAATTCAAAGTCGATAGGCAATACGCCCTTGATCCGGCTTAACCATATTATTGGCGGCGGCAAGGCGGAGGTATTAGCCAAAATTGAAGGCCGCAACCCCTCCTATTCGGTCAAATGCCGCCTGGGCGCCGCCCTGATCTGGGACGCCGAGGCCAAGGGTTTGCTCAAGCCCGGCGTTGAAATCATCGAGCCCACCAGCGGCAACACCGGCATCGCCCTGGCCTTTGTCGCCGCCGCCCGAGGCTACAAGCTGATCCTCGCCATGCCGGAAACCATGAGTTTGGAGCGCCGTCGGGTGTTGGCCATGCTGGGCGCCACCCTGATCCTCACCCCCGGCGCCGAGGGCATGGCCGGCGCGGTGGCCCGGGCCGAGGCAATTGCCGCCCTCGATCCCAAAAAGTATTTTCTCCCCCAGCAATTCAAGAATCCGGCCAATCCGGCCATCCATGAAAAAACCACCGGCCCGGAAATCTGGGACGACACCGAAGGCGCGGTCGACGCCGTGGTCGCCGGCGTCGGCACCGGCGGCACCATCACCGGCGTTTCCCGCTATATCAAGACGCGAAAAAGGAAAAATATCGTCTCGGTGGCGGTTGAGCCCAGGGGCAGCCCCATCTTGACCCAAAAACTGGCGGGCCAACCCTTGAAATCAGGCCCCCACAAGATCCAGGGCATCGGCGCCGGCTTTGTCCCCGATACCCTGGATCTCTCCTTGGTGGATCGGGTGGAGTTGGCCGACAACGAGGAAGCCATCGACTATGCCCGGCGGCTGGCCCGCGAGGAAGGCATCCTCGCCGGCATCTCCTCCGGCGCGGCGGCGGCGGTGGCGGCCAAATTGTCGTGCCTGGACGAGTTTGCCGGCAAGACCATAGTCGTCATCCTTCCAGACGCGGGAGAGCGCTACCTGTCGTCGGTTTTGTTCGATGGCATCGGCTTCTTATAGGCAATGTTTTGCCAATCCGCCATATCCCGAATGAATGGCGGATTGTTTAATGTCTAATATTATAGTTTGCATATGGGATATATATGCTTGATTTAACGGATCATCCTTGCTTCTCCGGCCGTTGCGCTCCCCGGACCGGCCGGATCCATCTGCCGGTTAGCCCTGTCTGCAACATCCGCTGCAGGTTCTGCGCTCGCGGCATCTCCGGATATGATCAAAATGCCCGCCGGCCGGGAAACGCCTCCCGAGTGGTTACGCCGACCGAGGCGTTGCGGATTCTGGAGCGGGCCTTGCGGATTTGTCCGGAGCTGGCGGTGGCGGGAGTGGCCGGACCGGGCGATCCCCTGGCAAGCGGGCACGCGGTCGAGACGCTGGCCCTGGTTCACGACCGCCATCCCGGCCTGATCAACTGCCTCAGCACCAATGGCCTGGCCCTGCCGGAATATTTGTCGCGCCTGGCCGCCGCCGGCGTCGGCGCCCTGACCGTGACGGTCAACGCAGTGGATCCGAAGATTCTTACCCGCCTTTGCGCCGGGATTGAATGGCGGGGCAGATTCATATCCGGCTTGGTCGGCGCCCGGCGGCTGATTGCGGCGCAGGGGCGGGGCATCGGCCAGGCCAGGGATCTGGGTTTAGGCATCAAGGTCAACCTGGTGCTGGCGCCCGGAATCAATGATCGGCATGTGGAGGAGGTGGCGCGGGCGGCGGCGGCTTGGGGGGCCGGCTTCATCAACGTCATCCCCCTGTTGCCGGCCGGCGAACTGGCCGATCTCCCGCCGCCGTCGCCGGAGGCGCTTGAGGCGGCCCGGGAAACGGCTGGGCGGCATTTGCCGGTTTTCCGGCATTGCCATCGTTGCCGGGCCGACGCCTGCGGCGTTCCTGGCCGGGCGGATCGGGCGCGGGAACTCTACCGCGACTTCGGCCTGGTGGAGACTTTTTCCCATGGCTGACTCTTGGCGGGACGCCCCGGCGCTGGTGGCGGTGGCCTCGAAGACCGGCGAGCGGATCGACGAGTGCTTCGGACGGGCAGCGGTTTACCGTATTTACGAGGCCATGCCGGAGGGCGGCTACCGCCTGAGGGAAACTCGGTCCGGCCCCGCTCCTTGCCGGGAACAATGGCATGATCCGGCCGTCCTGGCCGCGGCGGCCCGCCTGTTGTCGGATTGCGATTTGGCGCTGGCCGGCCGCATCGGCCCGGAGGCGATTCGGCAATTGGCGGCGCTGGGCGTCGTCGGCTTGGCGGTGAACAACCTTGAAATCGGCGAGGCGTTGGCCCGCTTGACCCGAAGGGCCGCCGCCAGGGTACGGACTGGATGATGCCGCCCATGGAAGCCTAGGCGGCGGTTTTGACGGGATCAATAGGCAATTTGGACAAGGGAAACAAATGGTCAACAAAAAAAAGAACGGGGAAATCAAGCAAATCGCCATCTACGGCAAGGGAGGCATCGGCAAATCCACCACCTCCTCGAACATCAGCGCCGCCCTGACGAAACTCGGTTACAAGGTCATGCAGGTGGGCTGCGACCCCAAGAGCGACTCCACCAACACCTTGCGCGACGGCAGATACATCCCCACCGTCCTCGACACCCTGCGGGGCAAGGGCAAGGTGACGGCCGGCGAAATCGTCTTCAAGGGCTTCAACGGCGTCTATTGCGTCGAGGCCGGCGGCCCGGCGCCGGGCGTGGGCTGCGCCGGGCGGGGCATCATCACCGCCGTCGAACAGTTGAAGCAACTTCGGGTGTTCGAGGATCTGGGCATCGACATGGTCATCTACGATGTGCTTGGCGACGTGGTCTGCGGCGGCTTCGCCGTCCCCATCCGGGAGGGCATAGCCCGGCATGTTTTCACCGTCACCTCGTCCGACTTCATGGCCATCTACGCCGCCAACAATCTTTTCGCCGGCATCCAGAAATACAGTTCCAGCGGCGGGGCGCTCCTGGGCGGAGTCATCGCCAATTCCATCAACGCCCCCTATTCGCGCTCCATCGTGAACGACTTCGCCAAAAGGACCGCCACCCGGGTGGTGGAATACATCCCCCGTTCGGTCTCGGTCACCCAGGCCGAGCTCCAGGGCAAGACGGTGATCGAAGCGTCCCCGGACTCCGAGCAGGCCGGGGTGTATCTCAAGCTGGCGGAAAAGGTCGCCAACCACGCGGAATCGCGGACGCCCTCGCCGCTGCCCATTGAGGAACTGCATCAATGGGCCGCCGGTTGGGCCGCTGAGTTGCTGAAGGTGCAAACCGGCCAGGTGGGGATATCCGACGCCATCTGAGGCCAGGTAGCCGCGCCGTTCACGAAAAGGAGCAGCCGCATGAGCAAACTGGATTTGCTGACGCCGCCCCGGCGGGAGGACCGCCATCCCGCCACCTGCCTGGCCTATGGAGGCAGCCTGTGCGGCTCCGGGAAAAAGGGGGAAAAATGCGCCCTCGCGGCCGACGCGGATCGCGCCTTCACCCAGGGCTCGATCTGCCCGCTGTTGCCGGCCATGGGCATGATGCTCTCGCTTCCCGACACGGCGGTGCTGATGCACAGCGCGGTGGGTTGCGGCTCCTGCGCCCACGGCGTCAACGGCAACGTCCGTTCCGGCCACGCCGCCCGGCGCGGTAAGCCGGCCGACGGTCTCTGGTTCTCCACCGCCCTGGACGAGGTCGACGTCATTTCGGGCGGGGACGCCAAGCTGGAGCGGGCTATCCGGGAAATCGACGCCGCCTACCCGCTCCAGGCCGTCTTCGTGGTGGCCGGTTGCCTGCCGGCCGTCATCGGCGACGATATCGACGCCGTGATCGCCAAGGTCCAGCCCGAGGTAGGCGCCCGGCTCCTGCCGGTGCATTGCGAGGGTTTCAAGTCAAGGTTCATGGCCACCGCCTACGATGTGGTCTACCACGCCCTGGGCCGCAATCTCCTACCCAGGCCGGATCAGGCCGGACCGAGGGAGGAAAAGACCATCAATATCATGAACGTCTCCTCCATGGGCCGGCTGGACGAATTGGAGCTGGAGCGGCTGGTCGGGGAAATCGGCCTCAGGGCCAATTTTTTCCCGGTCTTCGCCCGGCCGGAAAGTTTGCGCAAGGCGGCTGTCGCCGCCTTGTCCATAAGCACCTGCCCCACCCACGACGACTACTTCCTCTCCCACTTGGAGGAAAAGTACGGCGTCCCCTATATCATCAATCATATGCCGGTGGGTATTGCCAACACCGGTCAATGGCTACGGGACGTGGGGGAGCGCCTCGGCCTCGGGAAGGAGGCGGCGGTCCTGGCCGAGGCCGAGGAAAAAGAGGTGCGGGAGGCGCTGGCGGAGTTTATCCCGCATTTCCGGGGCAAGCGGGTCTATCTCTCGGCCGGCGAATACCGCTCCCTCGCCACCGCCTCGCTCCTGCGGGAGCTTGGCTTCGAGATCGCCGGCATCCGCTCCTTCCATTACGACGAATACGCCGAGGTGGAATTGGAGAAGCTCCGTCGGGACAAGCGGGATTTTGTCTGGAGCGTCGCCAATGTCCAGCCCTTCGAGGAGGCGAACCTTCTGAAGCGGGTCAAGCCCGATCTTTTCATCGGCCACTGGCACGGCAACAACACCGCCGGGCGGCTGGGCATACCGACCCACGTCATTTACAACACCGGCTATGGCTACCTCGGCTACCGCGGCGCCTATGACTTGGCCCGGCGGCTGTTCCGCAAACTGAAAAATCCGGCCTTCACCAGGCGCCTGGGCCGCTATGCCCGCCTTCCCTACAAGGAATCCTGGTATCGGGCGGAGCCGTTTTCCCTCATCCGCTCCAAAACGGGAGAAGCCGTATGACCGCCGCCCTGCCGCTTGAGCGTCCGGAACTCGTCTCCGCCATTGAGCGCCCGCGCTGGACTTGCGCCCTGGGCGGGGCGCTGGCCGCCGCCGGCGCTCTGCCCGGCGTGGTGCCCATCATGCACTCCGGGCCTGGCTGCGCCGCCAATTTCACCTGGACCCAGAACGGCGCCTCCGGCCTTCAGGTGGCCGGAGCCTGCGCCGGCCTCAGCCTTCCCGGCAGCAATCTTCAGGAGAGCGAGGTGGTCTTCGGCGGGCTCGATCGCCTGCACGAGCAAATCGGGAATACGCTGGAAATCATGGCCGGCGATCTGTATTTCGTCCTCACCGGCTGTGTGCCGGAGGTTATCGGCGACGATGTCGAAAGCGTGGTCAACGAGTACGCCGCCGCCGGTCGGCCGGTGATCTTCGCCTCCACCGCCGGTTTCAAGGGCAGTTCCTATTTCGGCTACGAGCAGGTGCTGAAAACCCTGTTCCGCCAGGTGGTGCGGCCGGGGGGCGGGGCGGCCAGGCGGAAAAAACTGGTGAACGTCCTGGGCGTGCCGCCCATGATGGATGTTTTCTGGCGCGGCAACCTGGAGGGAGTGCGCCGGCTTCTGGCCTTGCTGGGCCTGGAGGCGAACGTTTTCTTCGGTCCCGGCGCCAGCCTCGACGGCATCAGGGACGCCGCTAGGGCCGGGTTGAACCTGGTGCTTTCGGATGTCTACGGGGTTGAGGCGGCCGAGCTGTTCAAGGAATTGCACGGTGTCGATTACTTGACCATCCCCCTGCCGTTCGGGGCGGCGGCGTCCGAGCGTTTCCTTCGCGCGGTCGGGCAAGCCTTGCGCCTCCCGGAAAAGCGGGTGGAGGCGGTCATCGAGGCCGAGGGCCGCAGGCACTACGAAAGCCTGGAGCCGCTTATCGACGTTTACAACGACATGGAGGCCCAGCGTTACGCCATCGTGGTTGGCGACGCCAATTACGCCTGGGCGGTGACCGACTTCCTGGCCGAGGACATGGGCTGGCTCCCCGAGCTCACCGTGATCACCGACGCGTTCAGCGGCGAGGCGCGCGACGCCTATGTCCGTCGCCGCGAGGCGCGCGGCCTCTACCGGCCGGAACGGGTGCTTTTCGAGACCGCCGCCGCCGCCATCATCGACGCCATCGACGACAGCTGGCGGCCGGAATTGTGGAAAAAGCACCATAACGGGCGGTTGCCGGCCTTTGTTGCCGGCAGCTCGCTGGAGCGTCCCCTTGCCGCCGCCTTGGGGGCGGGGCATATCAGCCTTTCCTTTCCGGTGTCCAACCGGGCGGTGATCACCCGGGGGTATACCGGGTACGACGGGGGTCTGCGTCTGTTCGAGGATGTTTTGAGTTCGATTATCGCCATGCGTTGATGGCAATCTGGAAACCGCCGCCATGAAACAACTCGCGCTCTGGAAACCGCTGGCTTCGTTGCTCCTTGCCCTGATCCTGGAAATCGGGTTGGGGAACAGCCCCCGGAATCCGCCGGTGAAATATCCGTTTCTTCTGTACGGACTGCTTTTGTCCGCCGCCTTTTTTCTGATCGGGCCGCTCCTGGGACGTTTGCGCCCCTGGATCCGCGGGCGGCTACTGGCCAAGGCGGATTTCCACGCCGCCGTTTTCCTTGTCGTCAACCTTTTGAACCTGACGACCAACAAATTCGCCCTGCTGCCGCCTATCTTTTTCCCCACTCCGGATCGCATCCTGGCCGTGCTGGCGCTGGATTTCCCCTATTTGGTCGGCGAGTGCCTGGTTTCCTCCGGGAAACTGCTTTTCACCGGCTTCCTGTCCGGGCTTTTGGCCGGACTCGTCACCGGCATAGCCATCGGCTTCAGCCGGCGGGCCGGTTACTGGCTGAACCCGCTCATCCGGATTATCGGGCCGATACCGCCCACCGCCTGGATTCCCCTGGTCCTGGTGGCCTTTCCCACCACTTTCCAGGGCGGCGCCTTCCTGATTGCCCTGTCGGTGTGGTTCCCAACCACCGTGATGACCTCGAGCGGCATCGCCAATGTGCAAAACGCCTATTTCGAGGTTTCAAGCACCCTGGGCGCGGGCCGTTATTGGCAAATATTCCATGTCGGCATTCCGGCCGCCATGCCTTTCATCTTCATCGGCGTCTTCACCGGCACCTGCTCCTCCTTCATCACCCTGATGACCGCCGAAATGCTGGGGGTCAAGAACGGCATCGGCTGGTACATCAACTGGCAGCGGGAAATGCTTTCCTACGCCAACGTCTACGCCGGGCTGATCCTCATCGCGCTCAGTTTCTACCTGCTGATCACCCTGTTATTCAAGCTCCGCGACTATGTCCTGGTCTGGCAACGGGGGGTGATCAAATGGTAGCGGCGGGGCAGGGGCAAGTCGCCCTGGGGCGGATAAGCGTCCAGGCGGTGACGAAATCGTTCCGCCAGAACGACGGTTCCGAGGTGCGCGCCTTGTCCGGCGTGGATCTCGAGGTGACGGCGGGGGAGTTCATTTCTCTCATCGGTCCCTCCGGTTGCGGCAAATCCACCCTGCTCCGGCTGATCGCCGGGCTGAATTCCGCCGATTCCGGCCGTTTGCTCCTGGACGGCGGGGAGATACGCGAGCCGGATTCGGAAAGGGGCCTGGTGTTCCAGAACCCGCTCCTCTTCCCCTGGCTGAACCTTTACGACAATGTGGCCTTCGGCCTCAAGGCGCGGAAAATCTACCGGGAAAGGAAGGGTGATGTGGCGGAATTCCTCAGGCTGGTCGGGCTGGAGAAATTCGCCCGCTCTTATCCGCACCAGCTTTCCGGCGGCATGGCGCAGCGGGCCGCGCTCGCCCGGGCGCTGGTGAACCGCCCCAGGGTGCTGTTGCTGGACGAGCCGCTGGGGGCCCTCGACGCCTTCACCCGCATGAATATGCAGGACGAGATCATCCGCATCTGGCGGGAACGGAACACCACCATGATCATGGTCACCCACGACGTGGACGAGGCGATTTATCTGGCCGACCGGGTGGTGGTGATGAGCCCCGGCCCGGCCCGAATCGAGACCGACATCGCCGTGGAACTGGCCCGCCCCCGGGCGCGCAGCCATCTGGACTTCCTCCAGTTGCGGGCGCGGATATTGAGGATTTTGCACTTCGGCGGCCAAATTCGGGAGCCGAACTACCAGATTTGAGGCAAATTGGGCGCTCGGCCGTCTGGACGGGCGGGCGCGGGGGAAACACCGGACAAGGGAGACGCGCATGTTCATCGGAAGATTGCATTGCTACTGTACGTGCGCCTCTTGCCCAGCGTCCGACGGAGGGTGAGGCATTGCCGCCGCCGGGCGCCGCAAGCGGCGCATCCGTAATTTGTCCTTTGGCCGGGTGGAACGGCTGCCGCCGTTTCGCCCGGGTGTGGTTGGAATCCCAAAAATTTTTGCCTGGCGCCGGCAAGGCGTCGGCGTGTTTGAAAGGAAAAGCATGAAAGTTCGGATTGCCATGGCGATTTTCACCCTGTCCATACTGTCTTATGCCGGCCTGGCGCCGGCGGGCGAAACCGCCGCCATCAAGGTGGGCTACAGCGGCAGCCTGTGCGAGGGGCCGCTCCACATCGCCATTGAAAAGGGCTTCTTCGCCCAGGAGGGCCTGGAGGCCGAGGCGGTGCGCCTCGCGCCCGGAACCACCTTCGAGGCCGTCTCCACCGGCAAAATTGACGCCAGCTTCGGCCTGCTGGCCACCCTGATCCAGCCGCTGTCGAACGGCCTTCCGATCAAAATCGTCACCGGCCTCCACACCGGTTGCGACAAGCTGCTGGTTCCGAAGGGCAAGGGCATCAATAAACTGTCCGACCTGAGAGGCAAGCGCATCGGCGTCCCCAGCCTCACCAGCAGCCCCATCATGTTCGCCAAGCGGGGTCTGGCCGCCGCCGGGGTCGGGGTGAGCGACAAGAAACTTGAAGTGGAGTTCGTCGTCTTCTCGAACGCCGAACTGCCGCTGGCCTTGGAGAAGGGCGCCATCGACGCCTTGTCCGCCAACGATCCGGTGGCCTCCCGCGCCGTCAAGGAATACGACTTGGACGTGATCCTCGATTCGGCCAGGGACGCGCCCTACAACAAGCAATATTGCTGCGCCGCCTACGTCAGCGCCGATTTGGTCGCGAACAATCCGGAAGCGGCGGCCAAGTACACCCTGGCCATGCAGAAGGCCAGCGCCTGGATCCAGCGCAATCAGGACGAGACGGCGAGCATACAGGTCGCCAAAAACTATGTCCCGGGGGATCCCGCCTTCAACGCCTCGGTGCTCAAGTCCTTCAACTACATCCCGTCGATTAGGGGCGCCTATGACGGCTTCGGCGTCATCGCCGATGAGCTTAAGCAGATTGGCATCCTTGATGCTGGCGTCGATATCGCCTTCCTCAGGGAAAATAGCTTCGTCTTTCTGCCTGGCGTCGACGACAGCGTGCAATGACTGATAAAATATCCCCCGGCCGCCATTCCGGCAATTTATTGCCGGGATGGCGGCCTAGGATGGGCGGCGGCGTTCGCTTTCTATCGTAAAAGGGGTCGGCGCGTCTTATGCCTTTGCCCCAAATATTTCGGGGGAGGTGAGCGGAGAATTTTTCCGGACGTCGCAGGGGAAGTTTGACTATTATGGCAAGTTTGGCGCAATCGGCTTCAAGGCCGCCGCCGGACTCGGCCTGAGGTTTTGACGGCGAATCCGTCCTCGGAAAAACCCCCGCCCGCGCCGAATTTTTCTTTGCCTTGGACTGGCAATCGCCCCTCTCCTACAGCGATGTACGGGGATCCAGGGCGTCGCGCAGCGCCTCGCCCATCAGGTTGTAGGCCGTCACGCCGAGGAAAAGCACCAGGCCGGGGAAAACGGCCAGCCACCAGTTGGCCAGGGGCGAGTCGCGGGTTTCGGAAAGCAGTTGCCCCCAGGTGGGGGTCGGGGGCGTGACGCCGAAGCCGATGAAGGACAGGCCGGCCTCGGTCAGGATGGCTCCGGTTATGCCGAAGGAAATCGACACTAGCACCGGCGCCATGGCGTTGGGCAGGATGTGGCGGAAAATCGTCCTGGCGTCGGAGGCGCCCAGGGCCACGCTCGCCGCCACATAGTCCATCTTCTTCTGCCGCAGCATCTCGCCCCGCACCAGGCGGGCCACCCCGGTCCAACTGGTCAGGCCGATGACCAGCATGATGTTCACGATGGAACGCTTGTCGAGCACCGCGATTACCGCGAGGATCAGGAAAAACGAAGGGAAGCAGGTCATTATTTCCAGGAAGCGGGAAATCGCCATATCGGTCCCGCCGCCGTAATAGGCGGCAAGCGATCCCAGCACCAGGCCAATCGCCGTGGCCAGCAGCACCGACACGAACCCCACCGACAGCGACACCCTGGCCCCGTGGATGATGCGCACCAGGACGTCGCGCCCGCTCTCATCCGTCCCCAGGTAGTGGCGTCCGGCGCTTTGGCCGGTTTTTTTCCAATGGATGGCGGGGATCGGGTCGAAAACCCCGGGCGCCAACCGCTCCAGGAGCAGGCGATTGGCGCGTTGCCGCTGGATCGGGTCGGCCGCCGCCCCGGAGGTCTCGAAATAGGGCGCGAGCGCCGGATCGCCCTGGAAGCGCGCCGCGAAAGGCGCTTCCAATAGGTTGTCGGCGGCGATGATCCGGTTCAAGGCCGAAACCACCTCCGGCAACCCGGCCGGGTCGTCCAGTTTGTCCCGCCAGGGCGGCAGCAACTCGTCCAGTCGGGAGGCCAATTCCGCCGCTCCCGGGCCGTCGTCCGCTAGCTCGCTCCGCAGCCGCTCCGGAAAGCGGATGGCCGACGCCGTAAGGAACGGCGGCTCGATAAACCACTCGGGCGGCAGCCTAGGGCCGAATCCCTGCTCATTCGGGCCATAGGGGATTAAGGGGAAAATCCCGAATCCTTCGCCCTCGGCCGCCAATTGCCGGTAGGGGGTGTGATTATGCCGCGCCGGCAGCCGGAAGGCGAGGGATAGCAGGAGGGCCAATATCAATAGAACCAGCCAACGCGGGCTCAGGGTGAATTGACCGGCGCCAATTAGGCAAATGCCGGTCAACCCGATCAGCGTCGACAGGGTGACGGCGGCCAGGGTGATGAAGGCGAAGCGGAATTGCCGCATGGGCGGCAACAGGCCGGGAAAGGCGGCCTCGACCAGGAGGCGGTTTCGGCGGGCTTGGTCGATCCTCGCGCCGGCATCGCCCCCGCCAGTCCCCGGTTCCCTCGTCTTGGCGGCCGGGGCCAATGCCGGCCCCTCAATCAACTTTTGCAACGGTCCCAGGAGCGCCCTTTTCCCCGCCTCTTCGCTTTCCGGGGGCGGCGCGGCCTTCCAGCCGTATTTCTCCAGTCCAGCCCGCACCAATGCCGCCGCCCCGTCCGCCGCCGAGCCGAGGTAAATGGCGCTGGGGTCGGCCAGATCGTCCAATTCCGGTACCGGCGCGCTTTCGGCGTGGAACCAGTCCCGGCCGGCGCCGTCGAGCAGCATGCCGCCCAGCGAAAACCAGAGCGCCCCGGCCAGCAACAGGCCGAAAAGTAGCGCCAGTCCGCGCGATTCCATCCCGGCCAGCCAGGGGAAACGCCGATCCATCAGCCGCCAGGCCAAAAGGGCGACCGGCAAAAAAACAAAAAGAAAATTGATTCCAGCCTCCAGCCTGGGCTCGGTGGTGTCGGATGGCGCGAAAAACTCGCGGATCAGGGGGAAGGACCAGCCGTTGCCGTCATGCCAGATAAGCGGCAGGCGGTGGGCCAGAAAGGGGGCGAGAAAAGCGGCTAGGGCGAAAAGCGAAATCAGGGCCAGGCCGGTTTTGGCCCCTCTGGCCTTGAGGAAGCGCCGCCACAGGCGTTGCATGGGCGTTTCGAAATCCTTCCCGCCTTCCCTCGGCTTGGCCGCATAGCTCGGCATTTCAGATTCCGTCCCGGCGTCCGCCGGCGCGGAAAAGGGAAACCTCGAGGGCGCGGTTGTACTCGCTCCAGCGGCAATCCGGATCCGGAATGGCGTCCAGCAGGCGGTTGGCTGTTTCCACCTTGGCGTCAAGGTTGTCCAAATGGTGCAGCGCGAAAGCCTCGGGCGTCTTCGGCAACACCGGGGAGCCGTATTCGAGGCGTCCGTGGTGGGAAAGGATGAGATGCTGCAGCAGGATCAGCTTTTCGGCCGGGAAACCCGGGATGGCGGCGGCCCTTCGGCCCAACATTTCCGCCCCTAGGTACAAATGGCCGAGCAGTTTGCCGGAATCGCTGTATTCAATGCTGGTTTTCGCGGAAAACTCCTCGATTTTCCCCGCATCGTGGAGAAGGGCTCCGAGCAGCAGCAGATCGCGGTTCACTTTGGTTGTTTCCGCGAAGCGCTTCGCCATGTTGGCGATGCCCAGGGTATGCTCCAGTAGGCCGCCGACCCAGGCGTGGTGCACCTCGCGGGCGGCGGGCGAGCGGGCGAAGCGATCCATGAAGGCGGGATCATGGAAAAACGCCTTGGCCAGCGCCAGGTAGTCGGGATCGCGGATGCCGTCCGCCAAGGCCAGAAGTTCGTCGCGCATGGCGCCGATGTCCCGTTTGGACTTGGGTAAAAAGTGATCCGGCTCCACCTCCGACTCGTGGGCCGGGCGGAAACGGAAAATCTTGACCTGCGGTTTGCCCTTGTAAGACTCGGCGGCGCCCTGAACCTTCACTATGGCGCCGGCCTGGCAGTTCAGGAACAATTCCCGGTTGGCGTCCCAAATATTCCCGGGCAGGCCGCCGGAGGCGTCGGCCAGCGTCAGGCGGATGTAATTCCTCCCGTTGACCGCCGTTTGCAGGCTGGATTCCCGCACCACGTAGAATCCCTCGAACTCGTCGCCGTCCGCAAGATCGGCCAAGGCCGGGGAAAGCGGGGGGGACGGTTTGGCTTCCGGCATCTGTCCTCTTTTCGCGAACGGGTCGCCCGCCCGGCGCCGGCTAGGCGTCGGTAGCCACCTTGTCCAATACTTCGCGGGAAACGTAAATCGGACATTCGGCGCGGACCGCCATGGCTATGGCGTCGGATGGGCGGCAGTCGACAACCGTTTCGCCGCCCTCGCGGCCAATCACCAGGAAGCCGTAAAAAGTGCCGTTGCCCTCGGCGTCCTCCACCAAATCCGAAACCGCCACCCGGAGCAACCGCCCGCCTAGGGCGGACAGAAGCGTCAAAAGGAGATCGTGGGTGAGGGGACGCGGGAGCGTCTCGCCATGGACGCGCCGGTTGATGGCCAGCGCCTCGAAAAAGCCGATATGCACCATGAACGAGCGGCTTCCGGCTTTTTCCCGCAACACCAGCACCTGCGGCCGCGACAGATCGTCGGTGACCAGCAGTATCTGGGCCAGTTCGCACTCAACCCATTCCGACATCGGTAACCCCGCCCTTCCTCATCCCCTCCCTCCGGCCCGGACCATCCACCCGCGCCGATCCCGGCCTGGGCGGATGGAGGCCGGTCATTCCGCGTTAAGCAGCGAGCTCAGGCGCGAGGAGCGGCGTTTCCGCCATTGTTCCGCCAGCGTCAAGGCGAGTATTCCCGAACTTTCGGCCTCAAGCATCGCCTTGATTACCTCGCGATCATATTTTCCGGAAAGGGCGCCGGAAACCGTCTTCACGGCCTCGGCAAGTTTTTCCGGTTCGGCCGAGGCGCCGCGCTCGGTCTCAAGTCCAAGCGCCACATGGAAAATCCGGGCGTCAAGGGGGATTTCCTCTCCCCGCAGCCCCTTGGGGCCGCTGCCGTCGAAGCGTTCAAGCTGGTTTCCGACAATATCGGAAATTTTGGGCAAAAACGCTTCCTGCGCCAAAAGCTTCGCCGTCAAATCAACCCGTTTTTCCACCGGAGCGCCGTCGTCCGGCTCCACCATGTCGGCGTAGTTGTGCAGGAGAGCCGCCAATTGCAGCCGCTCCAGGAATTCGGCGCCCAACCGCATGGCGGCGCCGATGGACCGCGCGTAACCGGCCAAGCGCTCGTTGACGGCCTGGATTCCTGGTCTCCCGACATCCGCCACCCGCAACAGCATGCTCACGGCCGAGAACAGGTGCTCACGCCGCAACAGGCGGGCCGAGATGTTGGCCAGCGACAGCCCTATTTGGCCGGCCATGGCGGCGGCCAGCTCCAATTCCTGCTCGTTGAACGAAATGGCCGGATCGTTGCCCGCCAGATAAAGGGCGCACTCGATGCCGTCATGGAGCCTCACCGGAGCGCAGATGACCGCGTGGATATGGTGGCGCATGACCGACTCGTTGGCGGAAAACCGGTCGTCCCGCATGGCGTCGGTGATCAGCAATGCCCGCTTTTCCTGCAGAACCTTGCGGATGATGGTGCGGGAAAGCTGTCCGCCGGCCCGGGCCCCGTCCGGGATATGCTGACCCAGCGCCACGATGGAGCCGTCCAACTGGTTCCGGCCGAACAGGTACGCCCCGTCCGTCTTCAATGCCTCGGCTGTGAAGGCGAGGGTTTTTTTTATCAGGCTGTCCTCGGTGTCCTCGCCGGCCGCCAGGTGCGACAGCCGGTACAGGGCGCGTAGATGCTGCTCCGACGAGACGTCGCCCAGGCCGACGTTGGCCGAGGTCAAATCCTCCAGGCTCAGGGCGTGGAGGTTTTCCAGATCGTCCTCTGAAAACACCAGGCCGTCGCCCGGCTTGGCGCCGGTCTGGGCCTCGAAAATGAAAATCGTGCCGCCAATCTGGATGCGGTCGCCGTCGCGGAGCATCTCCTCGCCGACCATGACGTCGTTAACGAAGGTGCCGTTCTTCGAATCGAGATCCCGGATGAAGCACATGTCGCCGATGCGGAAAAGCTCGGCGTGCATCCGGGACGCACCCTTGTCCAGCAAGGGGAGGGTACAGCCGTCGTCCCGGCCGATGGATAGCCGGCCGTCGCCGATGGCGCAGGTTTGACCCTGATTGGGACCGTTTTTTACCCTGATGCCCGGCATTATGGTGGCCTTCCCTTCAAAAGTGTCTGGAGCCGCGCGCCGCCGCCTCGTCCGTCTTATCGCCCTTCCCGCAAACGCAGCCCGCTGGCGGGATGGATGTCTCGGATGGCGAGGATTTTCTTCACCGTCTTCTCCAAGTCGTAGGCGACCCGGTGGTAGAAGACGTTCTCCCCGTCGTAAACCGCATAGCAGCTTTTCGGATTGCGGTCGCGGGGCTGGCCGACGGATCCGACATTAACGATCGCGCGTCGGGACGGCTCCGGCCGGTAATGCCCCCCCAACGACGAAACCATGAGAAAGGCGTCGTTGCCGTCCTCCAGGATCCCCGGGAAATGCGTGTGCCCGACAAAGGCGAGCGGCTGGCTCATGGCGGAAAAGATGTCGGCCAGCTTGGCCGGATCGGTTTCCGGATCCGATGGCAGGACGTATTCGGTTATCGGCTGCCTTGGGGAGCCGTGCATGATTTCGAAGCCGTCGTCCTCGTGCATGGGCTCCAGGTTGGCCAGCCAGGCCCAGCGCCGGCTTGCCTCCTGGTCATGGTTGTCCGCCTCCGGTTTTAGTACCGCGCGGTGGTAATCAATGGATTTCCTGGCCACTAGATTAAAGCCCTCGGCGTCGAAAAGGACGGCGTAGTCGTGGTTGCCGCATAGGGTGATGGCGCAGGCGGCGTCGGCCAGATCGATGCAGGCGTCGGGATCCGGGCCATAGCCCACCGTGTCGCCCAGATTGTAGATGGTCTTTATGTTCCGCCCGCGGATGTCGTCGATAACTGCGGCCAATGCCTCAAGGTTGGCATGCACGTCGGATATGATGGCGATAGGTTCGCGGGCGCCCGGCATGGGATCTCGGCGGCTAGGCCATGGCCGCCCTAACTTCCTGGATCTCCGGCACATCCTCCCGCAGTTTCGCCTCCACCCCGAGCTTCATGGTCTCGGCGGCGTGGGGGCAACCGGCGCAGGCGCCTTGGAGGGAAACCTCCACTATACCCTTGTCCTCGTCCAGCGACACCAATTGCACATCGCCGCCATGCCCTTGGAGCATTGTCCGGATGCTCTCCAAGGATGCCTCGATTTTTTCCTTCACGGAGCGTCCCTCCCGTTCGCAAAATTTTGGAAAACCTCTACAAGCCGGCGTCTTTCCGCAACGCTTCGGCCTTATTGATGCGTTCCCAGGTGAATTCCGGCTCGTTGCGGCCGAAATGGCCCAGGGCCGCCGTTTTCAAATAGCGGGGTTTAAGCAGATCCAATTCCTTGATGATGGCCGAGGGCCGGAGATCGAAGTGACTCTTGACCAGCTCTTCGATTTTTTCCTCGGCCACCTTGGCGGTGCCGAAAGTTTCCACCATGACGGAAAGCGGATGGGCCACCCCGATGGCGTAGGACACCTGTACCTCGCATTCGTCGGCCAGCCCGGCCGCCACCACGTTTTTCGCCACCCAACGGGCGGCGTAGGTGGCGGAACGGTCGACTTTTGACGGATCCTTGCCGGAAAAGGCGCCGCCTCCGTGGCGGCCGCGTCCGCCATAGGTGTCAACGATGATCTTCCGGCCGGTGAGGCCGCTGTCGCCATGCGGCCCGCCGACGACGAAGCGCCCGGTCGGGTTGACGTGGTAGATGGTGTCCTTGGAAAGCAGCTCCGCCGGGATGGCGCGCCTGGTCAGTTCGACCATGTCGGAATAGATGCGATCCTGGGTCGCCTCCGGCGCGTGCTGGGTGGAAATGAGGATCGTGTGCACCCGGACGGGTTTCGCTCCGTCGTATTCGACCACCACCTGGCTCTTGGCGTCGGGGCGCAGGTACTTGATATCGCCCTTCTCTCGCGCCTCGGTCACCGCCCGCATGAGTTGGTGCGCCAGGTGGATGGGTAGGGGCATGAGTTCCGGTGTTTCCCGCACGGCATAGCCGAACATCATGCCCTGATCGCCGGCGCCCTGCTCATCCGAAAGCGTCTCCTTGACCCCCATGGCTATGTCCGGGGACTGCCGATCCAAGGCAACCAGCACGGCGCAGGTCTTGTAGTCATACCCCATGGCGGCGTCGGTGTATCCGATATCCTTGATGGTGTCGCGGACCAAGGTCTGGAAGTCCACCTGCGCCTTGGAGGTTATCTCTCCGGCGATGACGCAAAGCCCGGTCGAGACCATGGTCTCGCAGGCGACGCGGGAATTGGCGTCCTGGGCCAGCATGGCGTCGAGGATGGCGTCGGATATGTGATCGCACACCTTGTCCGGGTGGCCTTTGGAAACGCTCTCGGATGCGAAAAGTCTGCGCCGGCTCATAATGTGTTTTCCTCCATTGGGAAAAAAATATACTTGGGGCCGGGGCTTTTTTCGTCTCCAGCCGTGCCAACTAGTGGGTATAGTATTATGATGACCGTCGGGATGCAAGCTATTTTATGCGGAGACAGGCCGATATGATTTTTTCCGCTTCCAGGCGCACGGATTTGCCGGCTTTTTTCCCGGATTTCCTCGAAGGCAGGATCGCCCGATCCCGCAAGCTCGAGGCTCTGGTGTTCTGGACCAAGGATGTGCGGAACCTGGTCCGCCGTCCGGAGTTGGCGGCGGTAGTGGAGCGCATCCCCTGCCTAGTGCAATTCACCGCCACCGGCTTGGCCGGATCGACCTGGGAACCCGGGACGCCGCAACTGGCGGAACAGCTTCCGGAAATCGGGGAACTTGGCCGGCGGCTTCCCCGGGGGGCGATTGTCTGGCGCTTCGATCCCATAATGCCCGCCGCCGTGGATGGCGCGGATCAAAAGGCGATCAACCGGCTGTTGGATCGCTTCCGCCGGCTGCGCGATGTTTTGGCCAAATCCCTGGCCGGGCTGGACGGCGTGACGGTAAGCTTTCCCGACCCCTACCGGAAGGCGGCAACCCGGGCGGCGGCGGCCGGCCTGGCCTGGCCGGTTTTTTCCCTTGAAGGCAAGCGGCGGATCATTGAAGCCATGGTCGGGGAATTTTCCGCCGCCGGGGCGGCGCCGATCCGGTTCTGCTGCGAGCCGGAGCTGGCCGGGCTTCCGGGGACCGCGGCGGCGGCCTGCGTCGACGGACCTCTTTTGGAGCGGCTTTACGGTCAGCCCTTCTCCGGATTGCCCCGGGATGCCGGCCAGCGCCCTGGTTGCAACTGCGTCAAATCCACCGACATCGGCTCCTACGGCATGCCGTGCGGACACGGCTGCCTTTATTGCTACGCCAACGCGGCTCCGGCCGTACCCGGCCGCGCCGTCCGGGAAACGAGGGGGGATGGACATGCTTGCTCCGCAAGCGGCGCCTGAGCGCTCCGACGGACTTAACTACGCTCCGGTATCCAGGGGCGTCAAACATGTCGTCTGCCGGCCGGGGGAATTCGTCTTCTCCGCCGCCCATCTGGATCACGGCCACATTTACGGCATGACTGCGGCCCTGCTGGAGGCCGGAGGCACGCTGCGCCATGTTTTCGATCCTTCGGAAAAAGCGGTGGCGGCTTTCCTGGAGAAATTCCCCCAGGCCCGCGCCGCCAGTCTGGATGAAATCTTGGCCGATTCGGAAGTCATGCTGGTGGCCTCGGCGGCGGTGAACTGTCTGAGGGGAGGCATCGGCGTGGGGATCATGCGGGCCGGGAAGGACTACTTTTGCGACAAACCTCTTTTCACCACGCTGGATCAGGCGGCGGCGGCCAGGGCGGCGGTCCGGGAAACCGGGCGGAAATACCTCGGCTATTTCAGCGAGCGGCTGCACTCCGAGTGCGCCGTCAAGGCCGGCGAATTGATCCGCGAGGGACGGATCGGCCGCCCCGTCCAGGTGATCGGTCTGGGGCCGCACCGCGTCAATATCCCCAGCCGGCCCGCCTGGTTTTTCGATCCAGACAAATTTGGAGGCATCATCTGCGATTTGGGCTCGCATCAGATAGAGCAGTTCCTGTACTTCACCGGGGCCGAAAGCGCACGGATCAGCGCTAGCCGAGTCGCCAATTACCGCCACAAGCGATATCCAGGCTTCCAGGACTTCGGGGACGCCGGCCTGGTGGCCGACAATGGCGCGGTGGGCTATTTCCGCCTCGATTGGCTTACCCCGGACGCCTTGGAGGCCTGGGGCGACGGCCGCACCTTCATCTTGGGGACCGAGGGATACATTGAGCTGCGCAAATACACCGACATCGGCGGCAGCCGCCAACCCGACACCCTGTTCCTGGTCAACAACAAGGTCAACGAGAGGATGGATCTGCGCGGCAAAACCGGCTACCCCTTCTTCGGCCAGCTGATTCTCGACTGCCTCAATCGTACGGAAAAAGCCATGACCCAGGAACATATCTTCCTAGCCTCGGAATTGGCCGTCAAGGCCCAGGCCGCCGCCGAGATCGTCGAAGGTTGACGGTTCATCCCCGCGCCGAAAAGCGGCTTGAGGCCGTGTGCGGGGTTCAGGGTCATTTAATTCTCGCAAGGACTTGTTCTATGGCCTTATCGCGATGCTCCGCGAAATATTCG
>JAISYD010000110.1 GCA_031270145.1 Planctomycetota bacterium | reverse complement strand
AGCCAGGTCCTCCTCCCTTTCCATGTCGCAAATAAGGATGTCGGCGCCCGGGAACAACTTGGCCGCCGTCCGCTCCGCCGCCGCGTCCCGTACCGAAAGAACGACCTCGGCCCCCTCGGCCACCAAGCCGGAGGCGATGTGCCAGGCCACGCTTTTCCGGTTGGCGACGCCGGCCACCAGAAACGTTTTGCCGGCCAGTCCAAGGAACGACATGCCCCTTCCCTCCAGCAAAGCGCTATCCCCGCCGCCCCCGGCGCCGGACAGCCTAGACGGCCGTCAACTCGTATTCGAGGCGCCCCAGGCCGAGTCTGGCCGCGTGATCGAGGGCGTCCCACCAATCGGTTTCGGGGCCAATGCGCCGGAAATAGTCCTTGTCCCGGCCGGGACTCTCGGCCAGCAGGCTGCCCGGCTGCTCCGGTTGGCGGTTGACCGCCTCGGCGCAGGCCGCGTCCAGCGCCACCGGATCGAATGAGGCGAACATGCCGACGTCCGGGACGATGGGGACGTCGTTCTCGGCGTGGCAGTCGCAGACGGGCGACACGTCGATCGCCAGGCTGATGTGGAAATGCGGCCGGCCGGCGAGTACGGCGGCGGCGTATTCCGCCATTTTTTGGTTCAGCTTGGCGTTGGACGAGCTGTCAACCGGATCGATGGCGTCAACCGGGCAGAGCGGCAGGCAGCGTCCGCAGCCGGCGCAGCGGGCCGGATCGATGCGGGATTTGCCGTCCCGGAGGGAAATGGCTTCCTGGGCGCAGGCCGGCAGGCAGCGACCGCAGCCGACGCAGAGATCGGCCGCGACCCGCAAGCCGCCCTCGGCGTGCATCTCCATCTTGCCGGCCCGGGAGCCAGAGCCCATGCCGACGTTTTTGATGGCCCCGCCGATGCCGGTAAGTTCGTGCCCCTTGAAATGGTTTAGGGAAACCACGACGTCGGCGTCCATGATGGCGCGGCCTATTTTCGCCTGTTTCACCAATTCGCCGCCGGGCACCGGGACAAGCGCCTCGTCCGTACCCTTCAGGCCGTCGGCGATGATGACGTGGCAGCCGGTGGAGAAGGGGGAGAAGCCGTTCAGGTAGGCGGTTTCCAGGTGCTCCAGGGCTTCCTTGCGGTGGCCGACGTACAGGGTGTTGGCGTCGGTGAGGAAGGGCTTGCCGCCCAGCTCCCGCACCAGGTCAACCACGGTTCTGGCGTAATTGGGACGGAGGAACGCCAGGTTGCCCCGTTCGCCGAAATGGATTTTGATGGCGACGAACTTGCGCTTGAAGTCGATGTCCCCGATCCCGGCGGTCCGGATCAGGCGATCCAGCTTGGCCTGGAGGTTCTCCTCGGCGGTCGCCCGCATGTCGGTGAAAAACACTTTGGCCCTCTTCATATGGCTCCCTTATCCGGCGCCGCGGCGGTTGTGGCGGGACGCGCGCCCGGGACAAAACCGCCATTATAATTATAGGGCGCGACCAGTCAAGCAGGGTTATTTAGTTCTTGAACTCTATCCGATAAAATTGATACCTCTCCGCGAGAGTTAAATGACCCTGGCGACATCTCGAAGAGGCTGGCCTGGGGGTACTGGATGGGACTGATTCTTGGCTTCATTTTGCAAGCTTTCTATGGAGAAATAGTGAGATCTTGCAAAAGACCATAGCGTATTTTCATGAAAATGCAGCTAAAATATTCGATTTTATGCGAATATTTCAAGGTTCTTACCGCTTTCCAGGGACGACGAATTAAAGGCAGGTCGCGGCTTCCCATACCGGGGCGCGGCCAAGGAACCGCATGCCTCCTCACTCCCCTCTCCTTCTCAAACCCATTGCCGGAAGCGCGCCTTGAGGTTGCAATGGAAAGACCGGTTTTTCAGCGCGCTCCGGTATATTGCGACAACTTGGTTATCAGTGCAACTAATTTCCGGGCGCCGGCGTCCTCGTCTCCGTCATTCAGCAACGCGACATCCGCGAGCGCCTCATATTGTTCAATCTCTTTGGAGTAGAGCTGCACGGCCTGCCCGTTTATCGCTATTGTCTTGCCAGTGGTCATATTTTGCAGGACAAATTTGTTTGTGCCATTGCGCTCCAGCTCCTCCAATATGGATTCCGGGGATTTTTGGATATGAATGATGGTTCCGGCCCGGCGCATCATCCCGGCGCAATCGCCTATGAAGGGAACCTCGGCGCCCGTCGCGACGATGGCGGAAGCGTCAAGCGCCGATAGCTCCTCAATGGCGTCCCGCTGCGCGAGCAAAAACCGCTGTTGCCAATAAAAGCTGAAAGGACGGATCCTTCCCGCCTTTTGCTGCCCCATGACGTCAGTATCGTGAAACGGCAGGCCCAAAGCTTCGGCCGCCCGTTTTCCAAGGGTTGATTTGCCGCAACCGGGTATGCCGATTAAAAAGACTTTTATCACACCCCGCCCTCCGCCTGTCCAAGCCTGCCCACAAGCGCGGGACGGCGCTCGCCACGCGGTTTGCGGCACGTATTCCCCGCCAGCCGCGACAGGGGCATTATCCACGTCCAGGCGGCGCGGCGCAAGAATTGTTTCCGCCCCGCCTCGCGGCATGAGGGCGTTGGGCAGGAACGGCGGCAGGGCCGGGATATGGATTTCACCGCAAAACAACCGCCGGCTCATTTTCATGCGTTGGCCCTGGGGCGATTCAGTTCTTGAGACGGAAAGGAAGGCGTGAAGACTGCGCGGCATCGCCTGCCTTTCCCCGCGCCGGACTGACGCGCCCCGCCGCCTGGAAACTTCGGTTATCGGCTATTTGACCGCACGGCCAAGCCGGGATATCTCCCACCGCGGACGCCTCGGCCCGGAGCTGGCCGCAGGCGGCTCCGATGGCGGCTCCCTTTTCCATGCGTACCGTGGCCTGGATGCCGGCCGCAACCAGCGTTTCCTGGAATTCCCGGACGCGGGCCGGCCGGGGCGCCTTGAACTCGTTGCCAGGCGTCGGGTTCAAGGGGATGAGGTTTACCCTGCCGCGACGGCCGGCCAGCAGCCGGGCCAAAGCCAGCGCCTGCCGAGGGGAGGAATTCATCCCCTCGATCAGGCAATATTCATAGGTGATGTCGCGGGAGGCGGAAAGCGCGTAGCGATCCAGCGCGGCCAACACCCGCTCCAGCGGCCAGTGCCTGGCCGCCGGCATCAATTGTTCCCGGAGTTGCTGATTCGGGGCGTGCAGCGACAGGGCGAAGCGGTAATTGCGGCCCGATTGGGCCAGGGCCAGGATGCCTTCCGGGATGCCGACGCTGGAAAGGGTGAGGCGGCGGCCGGAAAGCCCCAGGCCGGGTTCCGCCGCCAGCCGGTCGGCGGCGGCGAGGACGGCCGGGAGGTTCAGAAGCGGCTCGCCCATGCCCATGAAAACCGCGTGGCTCAGGCCGGCGCCGCCGTTTTCGCGGGCCAGGGCGTCCAAGCGGTACGCCTGCTCGACGATCTCGCCCGCCGCCAGGTTGCGGACAAAGCCGAGGTTTCCCGTGGCGCAGAAGCGGCAGCCCAGGGGGCAGCCGGCCATGCAGGAAAGGCAGGCGGTGCGCCGCGACAGCCGCTTCTCCACGATCAGGACGCTTTCCAGGAGGGCGTTTCCAGGGGCGGCGAACAACAGCTTGGCGGTCAGGCCGTCCGGGGCGGTCCGCCGCTCCCGCTCCTCCAGGACGCGGAGGCTGCCGGCGTCGGCCAGGATTCGCCGAAGTTCCAGGGGCAGATTTTTCATGGCCGTGAAGCCGGCGGCCCGCTCCCGATGGAGCCAGCGGAGGAATTGTTCCGCCCGATAAGCCGGCTGGCCGGCCTCCGCCAGCCAACCGGCCAATTCATTCCGCCCGACCTCCAACCAATGCCGCATGAAGCGCTCCCGAAAAAAAATGGCGCCGCCCGCCCTCTTCCCGTAACCTTAACCTTATGCAAGGTCGGCTTTTTTGTCCAATGTCATTCGGAGGCGCCAGCCCGGCGCCGGAGGCAAGCGAACCCATGTCCAAAACCGCCGCCCAGCCCCCGTCCGCCCTGGCGCCTTTACTCGCCCGGGTGGCGGGACCGGGCCAATACGTCGGCGGCGAGCCGAATCAGATCGTCAAGCCCGACGCCGAATTGCGGCTGGCCCTGGCCTTCGCCGACGTCTACCAGGTAGGCATGAGCCACCACGGCCTGCGCATCCTCTATGAAAT
>JAISYD010000057.1 GCA_031270145.1 Planctomycetota bacterium | reverse complement strand
GGGGACCTGTTCATGCCGGTCGGGGTCTTCGGCGGCCGGGTCTACTTCCAGCCCGTCCAGGGCGACGCCAACTTCCTGCTCCCGACCGCCTTCTTCACCCGCCGCCAGGCCCGCCCCCTCAACTCTTTGAAGACCCCCGACGACATCCCGGCGGCCCTCGCGGCCATGCGGGCCCAGGACGCCCAGCCGGGCTTTCTGGACTTCGCCAGGGAGGCGGGCCTGTTGTAGTGGGGCCGGCGCGTCTGGGGCCGTACGCCGCCCGCGGGGCCGGATCCAAGTCCCGCTCCGGGCCCGGCTCCTGGCCTTGCGACGATTCCTGCCGCCGATTCCTGCCGATGATTCCTTCCGCTGATTCCTTCCGCTGATTCCTGCCGCCGATTCCCGCCTCCGATTCCAGTGATTGGCCGCATAAACCGCCCAGGGCGTTTCCGAGCCGGCCGCCCCGCATGCCGGGCTTCCCGCGGACGCAAGGTGGCGGTATCGCCATGAGCCTCGAAGCGCTCGTCGACGCTCCGCTTGAAGGTCATCGGCGCTCTTGAGGCTTCAGCTTCTTGACGCGTTTCCAGCAAGGTCCGGGAAGCCGGCCTCGGCGCGGTCCAGACGGCTTGCCGGGGCCGCGGGCGAAGCGGCGGGCCGGGTTGGGGTGGGCCGTTGGGCCTTTCGCCGAGTTGGTCGTGGACGCCGCGGTTGTCCAGGATGGCGCGGCGCTTCAGGCAGCTTCGGGATTGGGGCGGCCACCGGGTCCATGAGGTCCAGCCATAGTCTCTCCTTTCCAAGCTCCGGGGCTCCCTGGATGATAACCGGCGGCCTCCGTGGCGGCCATGCCCGCGGACCGCCGTGGCGGGAGCGTCCCGGACGCGGCCATGGAATCAAGGGAGGGGGGGCCTAACTGGAGGAGCGCGGCTCCTGGCCGCCGCATCAGCCGGGGTCCAGGACGCGCCCATGAAAGCCCCCCGCCCGCGTCCCTGGGGGCCGTCTCGGCAAAAAGATCCGAATGGTGCTATGATAGCCTTGGATGATTGCCCATTCCAAAACCGAAAACCTCCCCCTGACATCGCGGAAGCGGGATTGTCAGGTTCCAGGCCGGCCCGATTGCGCCGCTCATGTATTTGTTGCCGAGCTTTCCGCCTTTCCGCCTCCCTGCTTCAGGGCGGACGGGTTTTTTCAGCGATCCCGCGGCGACAGCCCGCCTGCCAACAACCTGGAGGAAACCATGAAGGTATGGAAACGCCCCCCGCGTCCAGGGTCATGGACCGCGGCGCTCCTGGCCGTCGCCGCCGCGGCCGCCCTGGCGCTTTGCGGACCGCCGGCCGGAAGCGCCTGGGCGACGGCCTACGAAATAAAAGGCGGTTCGGGCGGGGCGGGCGGGAGTGACGGCGATGCCGATTCCTACCCAGGCGGACCCGGTACCCCTGACGCGGCTCAAGGAGGCACAGGCAGCGCCAGCAGCGCGTCAGGCCCGGACGAGGCAACCTCTTTTACTACAAATACGGACGGTTTGGCGAACTCCATAGGAGCCGGCGACACCCTCTCGATTACGGGAGGAAACGGCGGCCCCGGCGGATCCGCCAGCGGAGCGGGTGAAGGGTTCGGCGGCGGTCAAGGCGCGGGCCTTTCCTTCACCCCATGGGCATCCGATTTTGCTGAAGTGTACAGCATTGCGCTGGCCGGCGGTACCGCGGGCGCGGGTGGAGCCGGGCACGCCGCTGGTACCCCCTTGGCGGGAAATGGAGGGTCGGCCGGTTACGCGGCCCTGGATTTCGGCACCGTAATCATCAATGCCACGAGCGGCGTGGATTTGACGGCGACCGACGGAGGCCCCTCCGGCGCCACAGATTTGGTCCCAGGAGGCAGGGGCGGCAACGGCGGAAACGTGACGCTCAACGCCGGCAGCCTCATCGGCGGCGGGAGATTCACCCTGACCACGGGAAACAACGGCCCCGCCGGTGCCGCGTACCCGGAATCGGGCGGGATCGGTGGAACCGGGACGGTTGCGATCACCGCGGCGGCCGCCGCCGCCGGAGAGCCGGGCCAAGACGGGATCATTCATTTCACTGGGGACATCATCGTAAACGCTCGGGACGGCGCGGCCTCGGTCACGGCTAAGGGCTCCCAAAACGGCCCCACGGCGACGGTCGGGAACGGCGGCGCTGGCGAGATCTCCGCCGATGGCAGCATCACCATAATTTCAGAGTCGGACAGCCTCGGAAACGTGCTGTTCACGGCGACGGGAGGCGAGAACGCGACCACGACCGGCGCGGCCGGAGAGGGCCTGATCAAGGCGGATGACGGGATTTCCGTCACCATAGGCGGGGGCGTCGCCACGGACCCGCCCAACGACCCGGGCGCCAAGACCGTAACCATAACCGCGCAGGGTGGAGCGTCGTCGTTGGCCGGCGGCGCCGGCGGGGACGGCGTCATCGACGCCGGGAGCGGCGCCCTCGACATCAAGTCCTTGGGCGGCCATGGAGGCGTTTGGGTCGGCGCGCGGGGCCAGATCGCTCCCGGCGGCGACGGCGGCAGCGCGCTCATCAAGGGCAACGGGATAAGCATAGTAAGCAGCGGGTCAAGCGCGTCAGCGTCCGCCATCAGGGTTGATGTCCAGGGCGGCGGGGTGAATGGCGGAGACGGCGACGGCGGAAACGCGGAGGTGGTTTCCGCCCTGGCCGACGGCTCAGGATACGCGGACCTGACGATCGCAACCGAGCATGGCTCCGGCCGCCCCGTGGAGCTTAACGTGATGTCGGGCTCAGGGAGCGGAACCGGTTCAGGAGGCTCCGCGACCGTCAAGGCCGCTGATATCACGATATCGACGTCGACCGCAAGCGGCGGCACGGCAGAGCTGTTCGTCTATGGAGGCTATGGCCAGCGTTTTGAGGGCGAGGGCAGAAGATCGGTGATCGACGCGTCAGGGACCCTGCGTGTGACGGCCATCAGCGCCGGAGCCTCGGTCAGGGTCAGCGCTGGCGAAAACGACATCATACCCGGCGATGGCGAGATCAACGCCGCCGGGATTGAAATCAAGAGCGGCCAAGGCGCCGCGTCCGACACCGGCGGGGGCGATGCAACCGTCGAAGTCTACGGAATCGCGGGCGGCAACGCCAAGGTCGCATCCTCCGGCGATGTCCTGGTCCAGGTTGAATCCGGCGGCTCGTCCGGTGACGCGCGGCTGACGCTCTCGGCCAACTACTACAGCACGAATCCGGGAAGGGATGGCGGCAACGCCTCGCTCGCGGCCGCGGGCATCCAGGTGATGGGAACCTTCGCCACCAACAACCCCGAGGCCGTGATCTTTGTACAGGGCGGAGAAAGCATCAACAACGACCATCCAGAGGTTGCGGTGAAAGGCGGCACGGCGGCAGTCACGGCGACGGGCGCCATTGAGATCACGGGAGCCGGCGCGGCGGCCCGGTTCCAGGTGGAAGGCGGCAACAGCTTCGGGTACGGCGCCGCGGGCTCCGCTACGGTCACGGCGGACGGAGTCACGATCGAGAGCGGCGCGAAGGACGCCTCCCTTTCCGTCACGGCCGGCCTCGCCGGATCCGACGCCGGAACCGGCGCCGCGGCCACCCTGACTTCCGCCGGAGCCGGAGCCGGCGGCGCCGCGGCCAATGTCACGGTAAACGCCAAAGGAGCGGGAGCGGCGTCATTGG
>JAISYD010000308.1 GCA_031270145.1 Planctomycetota bacterium | reverse complement strand
GCCAGGGTTGTTCATCAAAACGAAACGCCCCGCCGGTTTGGCGGGGCGCATTTTTGATAATGAGTAGCAACGAAAGAGATTCAGACGAGATGTGAATCACGCCCGCGCAAGTTCCTTCTCGCCACGGCTTTTCTCGACTTTCGCCTCCTGTTCCCGCGCCTTTTCGGCTTTGCGGGCGACTTCTTTCTCGATGGCGGGCTGAATTTGTCCCCTCACCGCGTCTTTTCCGAGTTCGCCATGCGCGCGGGCGAGATCGTTGAAGGTGTCTATCCCGTTTGCCTGCGCCTTGTCCGAAACGGCGGGAAAAACGATAGCGGCGCTGACCGCCGCAGCGGCGCGTCCGGCCTCCGCTTCGGCGGTGCGGTCGGCCGCGATAATGATGGGCTTATCCGGGTTGGCGGCGTGGAACTCCTTCACCGCGTCCACAATGTTGTCCTTGTCCATGCACGCCATGACCGGCAGCCCGACCGATTCGCTGATTTTGGCGGCGGTGGCGTATTCGTTAGCGATAATGCCGACAGGAGCCTTCTTCATCGCTTCCTGGCCGCCGATGATGTGATAGCATCCCTGCCGGTCGCTGTTTTTCGCGTACCGGGTAGTGCTGTCCTCCTGTACGTAGGCCATCGAGCGCATTTCCCCGTTGTTGTTGTAGAGGGGAACGCAGGTCGAATTTCCGTTCTGGTAGACGCCGGGGTGAAGCTGGATGTCCTTCGCCTTCATGTACGGCATTCGCTCTTTGGGAATTTCGAAGCGCTTCACCTGGCTTTTCAGTCGTTTCGCCGTCTTGTCGTGGGTGGCCTTGAGATCGTCGTTGCGCTTTTCAACATGCTCTTTGGCCTTGTCGTACAGCGCTTTTTTCTGCTCGTCGTCGAGCGTGTATCCCTTCGGCGACTGCTGGTTCTCCGTGCTGTCGCGCTGGGGAGCGGCAGGCTCCGAGGCGTTATCGCGGGTGGATTCCCGCTCCGGCGAACGCGGCTGCTCCCTATCGGCTTCGATGTGCATCTGGCGATTGTACTCTTTGTTGACGAGCCGGGTGTAGGTGTTGGCCGCCGCCTCGGTGTCGAAGTCGGCCATATGGTACTGTATCCCGTCTTTGGTGTTGGCGTAGACGCCGTAGAACTGAATCTGCTCCGGGTCGGTGATGTCGGAACGGATGTTGCCGTCCATGTCGTCGGCGCATCCACGCACTTCGAGGGTGCCGTCCCAGTCAATCGGCAAGGCCATGCTTTTTGTCGAGGGCTGGATCTCCTCGGCCCTGGCGGGTGCGGTGAGGGCGGCGAGGCCGCTTTCGTCCCGCTGCACCGTGTACGTCATGACGACGGAATAGGTGTCGCCCTCGCGGTCGTAGGCTTTCGCCTTTATCCGCATCTCCACACGGCCGTCGTCGTCGATGTCGCCCTTTTTGCCGAGAATGACGCCGGTGTCGGGAAGGGCGAAAATCTCCCGGTCGTTGTGCTCGAAGGAGTGCAGCTTCTCCGGTTCGGTTTTGGCAAGTTCGATGGCTTCGTTCTGTCGCATGAAAGTCTCGACCGCCATGAGGGGAGAGGCTTCGGGAACGGGACGCCACGGTTCGTTCGACTGGAAGCCGATCTCCGCATCCCGCGCGCGCTCCTGGCGCAATGTGGCGAACACGGCGACATCGCTCTGCTGCATGGCCCTGGCGAAGTCGAGGGGATGGTGTTCCATCGACTTCGCCCAATCGAGGGCGAGGTCGGGGTTCCGGGCGGGATCGTGGGGAATGCCGATTTCCGCGCACATGGTCATGGTGGCGGCGGTGCAGATCAATTCCTCCTGGGCGCGTCCGGCGGCGCTGACGGCGTTCCACGTTTCCCGATCCTGGCGCGAGGGGTGGCCGGTCGCCTTGAAGTATTCGTAGAGCGCCATTTCGCAATACTTCTCTTTGCTGGCGCAATTTTCCGGCTTGGGCAAGTGAATCTCGTCCTTGCGGGGAGCGTAGAAGGCCCGCTCGGTCTGGTCGTGGACGACGGCGACGCCGCTGTTTTTGAGAATGTCGGCGACGCGCTCCAGCGGATCGGGGCGCTCCGGCTTGCGCGTCTGCGGCGGAATGCGGTCAAGCTGCTCGGCGTTGAAAACGTAGGTGGTGATGGCCTTGTTCATGGTTTCGCCGGGCTGCTTCCTCGGCCATTTCTGGACGGGGGTGCCTTTCTCGCCGTTCTTGACCTTGTAGCCGCAGGCGGCGGCGTCCTCGAACGCGAACCACCTGTCGTCCTTCCGGCCCTGCATCATCAGGCTCATGGCGTTGATGCCGTGAAAGGTGCGCCCGGTGGCGGGATTGTAGGGAATGTCCTGCACGCCCTGGCGCTGCATGGGCGCTTCTCCGTCCCGCAACTGCCGCGCAAGCTGATTGGCGATGCGAGTGTTGAAATGGGGTTTTGTCCTCTGCGAAGCGGTCGTTTCGCTTTGCGCGCTCATAAAAATCTCCTGTTCAATGAGTATGAATGAAAATGGTTCTCTCTGCGTCGACGCTACTTCCCGATCCTGGCCGAATCGCCAGGGAGATCGGGATTGTCGTAGGAACCGACGAGGGCCGTTTCCTCGTCGATGGCGTCGTCATCGAAAGCGCCGGCGATTGCCGCTTCCTCGTCGGTGAACAAGGCGTAGAAGCCCGGAATCTCGGC
>JAISYD010000259.1 GCA_031270145.1 Planctomycetota bacterium | reverse complement strand
AGCCGAAAAAAACACTTGCCAAATCCGGTGAAAACGGGTATGGTGGTGGAGGCGGATCGTATTCCCTGGTCGAATTTCATTATCGTCATTCCGCCCTCGCATTCAGTCAAAGCCGCGGCGGACAGCCGTCTCCGAAGAGGCGGGTTGTCCGGCGGCGTTCCGGCGTCCGACAATCATGGCCATCGCGGCGGCATCGGCACGAAGCCGGGCGATTGGCCATTTCTCGTTTCTTTACGGAGGGTACGCGCATGTTCAAAGCAAGGAATCACCTAGGTTCGCTTCTAGCGCTGGCGACGCTGGCACTGGCCGCCACGACGGCTTGGGGCGGCACGACCAAGATCCAAATTTCCCACACCTCGTCCCTGGAGAGCCCTTGGAACCGGGCCTCGATCATCTTCGCTGACTCCATCAACAAGCACCCGGATCTGGGCGGCCGCTACAATGTCGAGGTTTTCGGCAACGGCGTCCTCTGCCAGCGCAACTGGAAGATCATGTTCGAGATGACCCAGGCCAACGACTCGCAGATCGGCATCGAGAGCGCCACCACCCTGGGCTCCCTGGTGCCGGAGATCGGCGCCATCAACATGCCTTTCCTCTTCAACGACACGAATCACGTCTCCCGCTTCGTGGCGGCCAAGTGTCCGTCCTGGGAAACCTGGTTCAACCGGAAAATCCTGGATCAGAACCTGGTCATCCTCGCCGCCGCCCCCCGCCCCTTCCGGCAAATCAACAACAACCAGAAGCTAATCAAGACGCCCGACGACATCCGGGGCATGATCTTCCGCGTCCCCTCCACCCCCCTGTTCGTCAAAATCTTCACCGCCCTGGGCGCCAAGCCGGTCCCGCTCTCCAGCGGCGAAATCTACACCGCCATCCAGCTTGGCACCGTGATGGGCGAGGACAACTCCATCACCGTCCAGTACGATTTCAAGACCCACGAGGTGGCCAAGAACTTCACCATCTGGAACTACATCGCCGACCTCTCCTCCTTCTTCATCAACAAGGACGTCTGGGACGCCATGCCGGCCGCCGATCAGAAAATATTCCAGGCCGCCGCCGCCACCTGGACCGAGAACAACGCCAAGTTCGACCAGGAGCAGTTGAAGGAAGCGATGGAAAAGATGACCGCCTCCGGCGTGGCGTTCTACACCATGAGCGCGGCCGAGAAGGAGCCGTTCAAGAAACTGGTCCAGCCGGTTTACGACGACTTCGCCAAGACGGTGGTGGGCGAGGCCGCCATGAAGGAATACCTGGAATACGTCAACAAGACGAGGTAGGGCGTTCCACCGGCGGCGCATAACGAAGCGCGCGACCGGCCCGCCCCGCGGCGGGCGCCCCGTCCGGCCGGGACGCGGCGTCCGCCGGCAGGAGCGCGGCTAGGATATTGTCGCCCCGCTTTGCGAGGGCGCGGAAGGAAGGCGGAAGCATGGAAGCGGGAAAACCCAATGTCGTCCTGCGCTTCATCGACGGCCTGGACGTCTTCATCACCACCCTGATCATCGGCGCCATCACCCTGGACGTGATCCTGCAAATCTGGACCCGGCTGATGCCCGGCAACGCCATCTCCTGGACCAACGAGCTGGGCGAGTTGCTGCTGGGCGCCCTCATCTGGTTCGGACTTTCGGCCGCCGTCCGAAACGACTGCCACATCGGCTTCGACCTGATGGTGGGCCGGCTGTCGCCCCGGGGCAAGAAGATCATGGGGCTGATCAACAACACCCTGTTCATCGTCTACCTGGTGGTCATGGCCTGGTTGACCTGGGGGCTGATGCAAAGGTACGTCCGCTTCAACAGCGCCACCCCGATTCTGCGCATCAACTATTTCTGGGCCAGATTGCCCATGGTGGCGGGATGCGCCGCCGGCGTCGTCCGCCTGCTGATCCGGCAATACCTGATCCTGACCGATCGCCATAAAATGTATGATCGGGGCGACGCGGCCGAGGCGTCCCTCCATATCGGCGCCGAATAGGGTTTTCCCCAAGGTCGGCGGATTTCATTTGTCGCGGAGCTAGGCATGCCAGAATTTCCCGTCATGACCACGTCCCTGGTTGTTGTGGCCTGCGTCTTCATCTTCATCGGGGCGCCGATGGCCATGGCCCTGGGACTGTCGGCCGTCGCCATAGTGTTCTATTTCGAGCCGGTGCAAAACGCCCAGATCGTCCCGCGCCTCCTGTCCGAGGCGTCGACCTCGTTCGTGCTGCTGGCCGTGCCGCTGTTCATCCTGGCCGGCAACCTGATGTCGCGGGGCACGGTGGGCCGCAACCTCATCGATTTCACCACCTCCATCGTCGGCTGGATGCCGGGCGGGCTGGGGGCGGTGAACATCGTCGGCAGCATGCTCTTCGGCGGCATCTCCGGCTCGTCCCTGGCCGACACCGCCACCTTCGGCTCCATCCTGGTGCCGCGCATGGTCGACGACGGCTACCCCAAGGACTACGCCGGAGCGGTGACCCTCACCTCCTCCACCCTGTCGGTGGTGATCCCGCCCAGCCTGCTCCTGGTGCTGGCCGCCGCCACCACCGAACAGTCGGTGGGCCGGGCCCTGGCCGGCGGGCTGGCGCCCGGGGTGCTGCTGACCGCCATGCTTCTCGTCCCCAACCACGTCATCTGCAAGCGCCACAACTACGGCACCCACATCCCCTTCTCCCGGGCCAATGTTTGGGACCGCTTCAAAAGCTGTTGGACCGCCGTCGTCGCCCCCCTCATCGTGCTCGGCAGCATCTTCTCCGGCTTCGTCACCCCCACCGAGGGGGCGGCCTTCGCCGTGCTGTACGTCCTGTTCATCGATTTCGTGGTCTTCCGCAAGCTCAGCCTCCGCGACTTGTGGAATTCGCTGCGCGACGCCGGCGTCCTCACCGCCGCCATCCTCTTCATCGCCACCTCGTCGGCCGTGGCCAACTGGATCGTCGCCTTCGAGCACATCCCCGATTTCATGGCCGCCATCCTCATGAACCTGCCGGGCGGCAAATACGGCTTCCTGGCCGTGGTCGTCCTCATGCTCATCTTCGTCGGCATGGTGGTGGACGCCACCCCGGCCACCCTGATCTTCACTCCGCTGTTCCTGCCCATAGCCATGAAGATCGGCGTGGATCCCACGCACTTCCTGGTGCTGGTGGTGGTGGCGCTGGCGCTGGGGCTGACCACGCCGCCCTACGGGGTGTGCCTGTTCAGCATCTCGACGGTGTGCAACATCCCCATGGAAAAGCTGGTCAGGGAATCGCTGCCCTTCTATGTCTTCATGACGATTACGCTGGTTCTGGTCACCTTCATCCCGGAAATAAGCCTGGCCGCGCCGAACCTGCTGGGGTTGTGAGCGGCTTATGCCCGGCATCGTTCCCGCCCGCCTCCGCCTTGCCGGTTCCGGCCAGGGCGTTAGGCCGGTTTCGGCCGGGGCGATGTTTTTGGGGGAGGACCGATGCCTCTGGAAATCGAGACCAAATTCAAAATCGCCGATCCGGCGGCGATCCGGCGGCGGTTGCTGGCCCTGGGCGCCGAGCGGATCGGCGGCGGGCTGGAAAGGAACTGGGTCCTGGACGACGCCGGCGGCGGGTTGCGCCGCCGGCGGCATTTGCTTCGGGTCAGGGACGGCGGCGCCGGCGGCGGCCTGCTGACCGTCAAGGGACCGGAGATGGGGGGGGAGTTCAAGACCCGGGAGGAGGTGAACAGCCGGATCGGCTCGATCCCGGATTTCCTGCGCCAGATGGAAATGCTCGGCTTCAAGCCGGCCTGGATTTATGAAAAGCGCCGGGAATCCTGGCGCTGGCGGGGCTGCGCCGTCGAACTGGACGAATGCCCGGAAATCGGCTGTTTTGTCGAGATCGAGGGCGGGCCGGATCTGATAAAAGCGGTCGCCGCGGATCTTGGGCTTGATCCTGACTCGCGTTTGAACGATAATTACTTCGATATTTGGCTGAGGCACCTGGCGGCTTCGCGCCAGCCCGGGCGGGACATGGTCTTCCCCGCCGATTCCGGATAATAAGGACGGACATGACTCTACTCGAAAAGATGCGCGCCGGACTGGACGACGAGCGGCTTGCCCGGGTCGCCCGGGCGGAAAACCTGCCGGCCGACCTCCTGCGCCGACGCCTGGCCGACGGCACCGCGGTCATCCCCTGGGCCGACGGGCACGGCTTGGCCAAGCCCATGGCGGTCGGCCGCGGCTGCCGGGTCAAGGTCAACGCCAATATCGGCGCCAGCCCGGACATATCCACCCTGGAGGAGGAGCTGGAAAAGCTGAGGGTGGCGGTCGACGCCGGCGCCGATGCGGTGATGGATCTTTCCATCGGCGGCGATCTCCGGGAGATCCGGCGGCGCGTACGCGCCGCCTGCCCGGTTTCCCTCGGCAGCGTGCCGGTTTACGAGGCCGCCTTCGCCTGCTCGGC